>NZ_QAIU01000197.1:0-2499 GCF_003061205.1 Pseudomonas sp. HMWF006 | reverse complement strand
GTCCGGTGCATATTCGGCGACGAAGATTGAGGCGCCGGTGTATTCACCACCGACCGAGAAACCCTGAGCCATTTTCGCCAGTAACAGCAGGATCGGCGCCCAGATGCCGATCGAGGCATAGGACGGGATCAGGCCGATGGCAAAGGTGCTGAGCGACATGATCACGATGGTGGCCGCGAGGACTTTCTGGCGTCCGTACTTGTCGCCCAGGGCGCCGAAAAACAGGCCACCCAGTGGCCGAATGAGAAACGGCACGGAGAAGGTCGCCAATGCGGCGATCATTTGAATGCCCGGATCGGCGCCCGGAAAGAACACTTTGCCGAGCACGTAGGCGACAAAGCCATAGACGCCAAAGTCGAACCATTCCATCGCATTGCCGAGCGCGGCGGCGGTGATGGCCTTGCGCATCTTGGCGTCGTCGACAATGGTGATGTCTTTCAGTCTGATCGGACTGACCGCGGGTTTGCTGGATGTCATGTGGCGTATTCCCTGTACCTGAGCTGTATCGGTGCTATCTGTTTGATGGCATGGACTTATTGGCTCTGATACAAGAAGACACGAAAAAATTCAGCGCTCGCTGAATTTTTTCCGGGTGTCACCGAATTAACTGCCCTGTGAGTGCAGAGCGTGATGAGGGCGCAGCCGAACGGGATAAGTCCCGTCGCCACTATTTGCGAATCGCCGCGTACGATTTGCCCAGGTCATTGGCCCAACCGTCGAGCACGCCTTTGACGTCATCGGCGGTCAGCACTTGCCGGTCGTTTTCCAGCGCCACGCCAGTGCCCTTGCGTACGACTTCGGCGACCACTTCACCGGTCGAACCGTCCTCGAACGACACTTCGGTGGCGATTTCGCTGTCCTGATCGCGGATGCCGGTGGCGCTGCTCACTCCGGCGGCGATCAAGGTGACCGGCAGCCACTCATAAAACCGCAAACCCTGGGTGCTGGCGGCCACACGGGTGATCGCCGGTCTGACCGTCAGCGTGTCCGGGCCGGGGTGCGGGACCAGTTTCAGTACCTTGCCCAGTTCGAGCCGCAGGGCGGCGTCGTAGTAATCGGTTACGCCGGCGAGCGTGCTCAGCGGGATGCGTTCAGTCGGCTCGGCGCTCGGGTAGAACTGACTCGGCGCCAGATAGGCCTGCGTATAACGGCCACGGGCCAGGGCCGGACTGACCCAACCCAGAACCGGCAGGCCCGATGGCGACTGGTGCTCGCTCAGTACGCTGTAATCGTGGAGAAAGCCGCTGTATTTTTCAGGCTCGACGGTTTTGCTGCTGCACGCCGACAGGCTCAGGGACGCGGTACACAGCAGCGTCATCAAGCAATGGCTTCTGATCATGGAGTTCCTTGTTTTACGTCTATTGCCCGCAGGTTCAGTCGTGGGCGGTGGTCGAGGAGGCGAGTGGCGCGGTGTTGTCCGAACACTCGATGTGCAGCGTTCCGTGGGTCATGATCCAGTGGATGAGATCGGCGGCCGGAATCGAGTGGACGTACTCGACCCATTGGGCGCTGGTGGGGCCGAACTGCTCGAAATAGCGGCGCAGGACAATCCGGCTCTGATCATTCGCCAGGCCCAGGCAGAACTCCTGAAACAGCAGCGGCTGATCGGGTTCGGGTGCGGTGGTGCGCTGGCTGAGGATCAACGGATAGCGGGCGTCGTGTCCCTCGGCGGTATACCTGCTGTGCAAAGCCTTCATGAAATGCCCCCCTGTTTTCGATGGTCTGCAGGGTGCCCGAGGGTTTTTGCCGCAGGATGTCCGCTTGATGTCCGGGGCGAAGGAATGTTGCCCGATTGAAATAAATGACCCGGGCGCCGGAATAGTTTTAGATGCGTTCTTTTTCTGGCCTGAGGATCCTGTGAACGTGAGCAGACTGCTGATAGTCGACGATGACGTGGAAATTCTCGCCTTGCTGAAGAAGTTCTTCGTCCAGCACGCCTACGAAGTCGATGTCGCCGCCGACGGCGTCGCGATGTGGGCGGCGATTGCGCAGCAGCGGCCGGACACGATCATTCTCGACCTGATGCTGCCCGGCGAAGGTGGTTTGAGTCTGTGCCAGAAAATACGCGCGCAGATGGGCATTCCGATCATCATGCTTACGGCGATGGCCGAGTTGAGCGACCGCATTGTCGGGCTGGAACTCGGCGCCGACGATTACCTGACCAAGCCCTTTGCCCCGCAAGAACTGCTGGCCCGCGTGCGCGCCTTGCAGCGTCGGGCCGGAGAACAGCGGACCGCGCTGGAACCTTCACGCCCGGTTATCGCCTTCGCCGGTTGGCATCTGGACATCACTTGCCGCGAGCTGCGCTCGCCGGAAAACGTGATGATTCCGCTGTCCGGTGGCGAGTTCGATCTGCTGGTGGTGTTTCTCGATCACCCGCAGCGCATCCTCACCCGAGAGCAATTGATCGACCTGTCCCGTGGTCAGGGCCATGACGCGTTCGATCGTAGCATCGACGTGCAGGTCAGCCGTTTGCGGCGCAAGATCGAGCCGGACAGC
>NZ_QAIU01000196.1:8293-8807 GCF_003061205.1 Pseudomonas sp. HMWF006 | reverse complement strand
GGCCATGCCACCGAGAGTCAGCAGGATCGACGAGCGCCGGCGGTTGGCGCCGGCGAACAGGAACGGCACCACCGGCAAAATGCAGGGGCTGAGGACGGTCAGCAGACCGCCGAGGAATGCAATGAGATACATGATGATCACCCTGTGTAAATGTGCGCCCTTGTGGAGGGCTCAGGCGCTCTGGCTTTGCAGCCACTGGCCCTGCGGTGTGCGGCTTGCGCCGTTCTCGGCAAACATCTGGCCCTGCGGCGTGCGGCTGGCACCGTCGGCGGCGAGCGAGCTATCAATGCTCTGTCTGGCCATCGGCGTCAGCTGCAAGCAACTGCCGCCGTGGCAGCTATTCTGTTCAACCGACGCATCGGCATGGGCAGCGAAGCCGCTGAGGGAAAAGGCGATGGCGGTCAAAAAACGCGAGACGTTGTGCATGGTGATTCTCCAGAGAATTGGAATGACTCAGTTGTCGTTGTTGCAGCCGTCGGCGAACTTGCGGTAATCCAGCACCTGCGTGGCGCCG
>NZ_QAIU01000196.1:0-8276 GCF_003061205.1 Pseudomonas sp. HMWF006 | reverse complement strand
GGTGTAGGTTCGCGGGGTAACATCGGCTTCGGCACGGGCTGCAAAGGTGCAGATGTTGAGGGCGGCAAACAGGCCGGCGGCCATCGCGGTTTTACTGATCATGGGAGTTTCCTCAAGGCGTCAATGGGTTTGAGCCGAGGCCATCTGTGTGTGCCTCGATGGAGCCTATTTGAGGCTCGCGAGGTATCGCGGGTGTGTCGGAAAACCGCGCGGATAAATCGTTACGTATCCCTGCCGGTCGGGGATACACAACGATACAAAACCCGGGGAGGCGGCCGTTTTTGCCTCGCCGTGTATCCGTGCTCACGCTGGATACACTGCAATACAAAGGCCTGCAGGCGGGTCGTCGATGGCGCTATAAACTGCACGGCATTCCCCTTTGCTGGAGGTTTGAACCGATGGACCATGTCGATCACATTCTCATCGTCGACGACGACCGCGAGATCCGCGAACTGGTGGGCAACTACCTGAAAAAAAACGGCCTGCGCACCACCGTGGTCGCCGATGGCCGGCAGATGCGCAGCTTTCTCGAAGCGAACACGGTCGACCTGATCGTGCTCGACATCATGATGCCCGGCGACGATGGCCTGCAGTTGTGCCGCGAACTGCGGGTGGGCAAACACAAGGCCACGCCGGTGCTGATGCTGACCGCGCGCAATGATGAAACCGACCGCATCATCGGCCTGGAAATGGGCGCGGACGATTACCTGACCAAACCCTTCGCCGCCCGTGAGTTGCTCGCGCGGATCAACGCCGTGCTGCGGCGCACACGGATGCTGCCGCCCAACCTGGTGGTGACCGAAGCCGGCCGCCTGCTGGCCTTCGGGCGCTGGCGACTGGACACGTCGGCGCGGCACCTGCTGGACAAGGACGGCACCATGGTCGCCCTCAGCGGCGCCGAATACCGCTTGCTGCGGGTATTTCTCGATCACCCGCAACGGGTACTCAGCCGAGATCAACTGCTCAACCTGACCCAAGGCCGTGACGCCGACCTGTTCGACCGTTCCATCGACTTGCTGGTCAGCCGTTTGCGTCAACGGCTGCTGGATGACGCGCGCGAACCGGCGTACATCAAGACCGTGCGCAGCGAAGGTTATGTATTCTCGCTGCCGGTCGAAATCCTCGGGGCGCCGGCATGAGCCTCAACCTGCATTGGCCGCGCACGCTGACTTCGCGAGTGTGGCTGATTTTTCTGATCGGCATGATCCTGGCCCAGGCGTTGTCATTCGGCGCGCAGTATTACGAGCGCTCCCAGATGGCCAGGAACACCATGCTCGGCAATCTGCAGACCGACGTGTCAACCTCGATTGCGATCCTCGACCGCTTGCCCGCCGAGGAACGCCCGGCGTGGCTGTCGCGTCTGGCCCGGACCAATTACGCCTATCTGCTCAATGCAGGTGAAGCGGGCGTCCCGATCAAGGCCGGCGACGTGCCGATTGCCGTCACCTCGATCACCGACGCCATCGGCGAACACTATCCATTGACCTTCACCGACATTCCCGGGCCGAAAAAACACTTTCAGGGGCATCTGCGCCTGAGCGATGGCAGTCCGGTAACCATAGATGTGCGGCCGTCGATGGTGCCGCTGTCGCCGTGGCTGCCGGCGGTGTTGCTCGGCCAACTGGCGCTGATGATCGCCTGCACCTGGCTGGCAGTGCGGATTGCAATCAGCCCCCTCACCCGCCTCGCCAACGCCGTGGAAACCCTCGACCCCAATGCCCATCCGATCAACCTCGACGAGCAAGGCCCTACCGAAGTGGTCTACGCGGCCCGCGCCTTCAACACGATGCAAGCCCGTATCGCCGCCTACCTGAGAGAGCGCATGCAATTGCTTGCCGCCATTTCCCACGACCTGCAAACGCCGATCACCCGGATGAAGCTGCGCGCCGAGTTCATGGACGACTCGGCGGAAAAGGACAAGCTGTGGAACGACCTTGGCGAGATGGAACACCTGGTGCGCGAAGGCGTGGCGTATGCGCGCAGCATCCATGGCTCAACCGAAGAAAGCCGCCGCACCAACATGGATTCGTTTCTCGAAAGCCTGGTGTTCGACTATCAGGACATGGGCAAGGACGTGCAACTGATCGGCAAGAGTGAAGTGGTCATCGACACCCGCCCACATGCGTTGCGCCGGGTATTGGTGAACCTGACCGACAACGCCCTGAAGTTCGCCGGCGCGGCTGAGGTATGGGTCGAAGCGAACAACGGCAGCCTGAGGCTGACCGTCATGGATCGCGGCCCGGGCATTGCCGAGGCCGAGCTGCAGCAGGTGATGGAACCGTTCTACCGCGTGGAAAACTCGCGCAACCGCGAAACCGGCGGCACCGGGCTGGGGCTGGCGATCGCGCACCAACTGGCGATGGCACTGGGTGGCTCGCTGAGCCTGAGCAACCGCGAGGGCGGCGGGCTGTGCGCGGAACTGAAGCTGCCGCTCTGACCTGTGGGAGCGGACAAGCCCGCTCCCACAAGGCTTACGGAGTCTCTGGAATCACGATGCCGGCCCCATTACGCGGTCTTCGTGCAACTGCTGCAACAATGCCAAACCACTGTCCATGAATGACGCATTGCCCAACTCGCCGGCCTCTTGCGCCAGACCGTGCAACTGCTCGCGCCCGGTCAAAACAGGGTACTCACCGATCCGCTGCAACAACCGCCAGGCCAAGGGGCTCAACTCAGCAAACCTGACGCTGAAATCCGCAGTGCGGCGTACCAGCAACAGGGTCGGTTGGGCCGGGGCTACGGCGGGTTGAAGGTCCGGCGACAGCCGTTGCACCGGCCACACATACGCCAACGGCCAGGCCAGCGCCGATACCCGTAGTGGACGTTCCAGCAGCAAGCCTTGGTCTGTTGGTGGTAACGGCTCGCCGTCTGATTGCTGCAGTACCATCTCTACCCATTCGTAATGCGCCAGTTCCAGCAGAAAGGGTGGCCACTCACCTTCACTCGTGACCTCGGGCTCGGCCGCGAGAAACCCGACAAACGCCTCGGCGATCTCAGCAAACTTCGGCGTTTGCGCGCGGCACTCGCGCAGAAAGCCGCGCACCAGTGCCCGCCAGCGGGTTTCGCCAATGATCCGGATCAGCACCGGAAACGTCGGGCTCAGCAGCGCCGAGACGTTGTTGAACACCAGATTCCGGTACACCGTGACCCGCGCCGGGTTCATGTTGGCCGGCATCGGCTGATGGTCGGGGTCACGTAAGTACGCGGTGAGCGCCTGCTGTTGCTGCATCAGGTTATCCATGACGAATCTCCCGATCCTGCAAGTGGCGAATAGTCTGCAACTCGGCCACCAGTTCGGAAAACACCGGGAAATTGAAATCCCGCTCAAGCAACGTTGGCTGGACACCGAACCGAGCATAGGCGTCGCCCAGCAACGCCCAGACCACCGGTTTCACCGAGGCACCATGGGTGTCGATTTTCAACGTGTCCGACTCATCGAAATGCCCGGCCACGTGCATGCCGACCACCCTGCCCGGCTCGACCCCGGCGAGAAACCGGTGAGGGTCGAAGCCGTGGTTGATCGAATTGACGTAGACGTTATTCACGTCCAGCAGCAGGTCGCAATCGGCCTCGCGCAGCACCGCGTTGGTGAACGTCACCTCGTCCATGTCCTGACGTGGCGCGGCATAGTAAGAGACATTTTCCACCGCCAGACGCCGCCCCAGAATGTCCTGAGACTGGCGGATCCGTGCGGCGACGTGATGCACCGCCTCTTCGGTAAATGGCAACGGCAGCAGATCGTAGAGATGACCATCGTCGCTGCAGTAGCTCAGGTGTTCGCTGTACAACGGCACGTGGTGGTGGTCAAGAAACGCCCGGACTTCTTCGAGAAAACCGACGTCGAGCGGCGCCGATCCGCCAAGCGACAACGATAAGCCGTGGCAAGCCAATGGATAACGCTCGGCCAGTTCGCATAACGCAGCGCCTTGGGCACCGCCAACGCCAATCCAGTTTTCCGGGGCGACTTCGAGAAAGTCGAAAATACCGCTATGGGCAGCTTGCAGGTCTTGCAACAAGCCTCGTCGCAGGCCGAGTCCGACTCGGGCAAGTGCAGATGGATGAACAATATGCATGGGGCTGTCCCTCTGTTGGCGCATCAGCGTGATGACGATCAGAAGGTCAACCTAAACAGTGTATGTATCGCGGTTGTTTCGACGACGAAGTCGAATGCACAGGTTATGTATCTGTGATCGCGCTGTATTCATTGAGATACAGATCATCGGTTTATCCAAGGCAATCCCGCGTCAAAATTAACAAAACAGAATAAAAATTTATTTTTTATACCTGTCAACTTTGACAGTTATGCGTGGCAGGCACCGCCACTACACTGGCGCCTCATTCTTTCGTAACTCCCTCGAGAAAGGAATCCAGAGCATGAATAGCAAAATGTCCATCACGCAAGGAACAGTAGCCGCCACGGGCACGCTTACCGCCAAAAGCGCCGGGGAGCTGGATTTCCAGGCCAATAGCGGACTTTCAATTGAAAAACTGCCAACCCATTGGGAAATAAGCGCCACTCATATCAGCGGCAACAGCTATCGCTACATGACTTTTGTTATCCCTCTGAACCTCGGAGGCAATGGCGTACCCATGAATTATTCGCTTGTTTCTGGCAGCGATAAAAATCTGGCGCACGCTCATTACTTTTCCCAAGACATCTTAGTGGTCTCGACCGAAGGATTATTGTCCATTCAATACTTCGAATCCGAGCAGCGAATGGTCGGTACGTTTAACTTCAAGGGCAATTTTGGAGGCCAGGAATATATCTTGAGTGAGGGCAAGTTCGATCTGAAAGACATTACCCGCACTTCGGCGGCCGACAAGCTTCAGCAGCATGAATTTTTCGCTAACCTTGAAGGAGGTATTTATCATGAGTTCAAGTCCGACGAGGTTGAAATCTCTTTTCAAGAAAACACGCAAACATTTGCAGTCGTTGCCAATCAGAGAGTCTGGGAATTAGACCCGCCAAAACCGCACCGCGTAACGCTGTTCATTGCAGCAGGGCTAAAGAAAGGTAAGTACACGTTTGAAACAGGTGATCCAAACATTCGAGCGGCCTATCTGGATTTGCTGGGGAGCGCTTACCTGGCGGTCGAAGGGACACTGGAGCTTAAGGAAGATCCATCCATGGAGCGAATCGAAGCCACGCTGCAATTCACCGGAAAAACGCTGTCGCTTCCTGAAAGAGTGGCCAAGCTGTCCAATGGCGTGTTGAGCCAGACGCCTGCATCCAAGAAGCGTACAAAAGCCTGAAAAACGATCGCTTCATGGCATTGGAGGGCTAGACTTGTTGCATAGCCCTCAAGAGTAAAATCTGGGCGATGAATCCAGCAGTGGTTCATCGTTCAAACCCAAGACGACCACTGCCCGATGGCGCACGCCTCGACCCTCGATCCTTGACGCCGCCGGACTGTGATCCTGTTTCAGGAGCACACGTGATGGACGAGGCCCGACTCAACGAATTCATGGGAAAACTGATCAACGACATGGGCGGCGCGGCGATGCTGGCTAATGTCATCGTCGGCGAAGAACTCGGGTTGTACCGGGCCATGGCCGACAGTCAGCCGATCAGCCCCGAAGCACTCGCTGCGAAAACCACCTGTAACCCGCGTCTGGTCCGCGAATGGCTCAGCGCCCATGCCGCTTCAGGCTACATGGAGCATCACGACGGGCAGTTCCGCCTGCCGGAAGAACATGCCTTGGCGTTGGCCCTGGAAGACTCACCGGTGTACGTCGCCGGCGGTCTGGGCGTGGTGGCGTCGTTTTTCCATGACAAGGACAAACTGGTGAAAGCCATGCGCGGCAACGGCGCCTTGCCCTGGGGCGATCACCATCCGTGCATGTTCACCGGCACCGAACGGTTCTTTCGCCCCGGTTACAAGGGGCATTTGATCGCCGAATGGCTGCCGGCACTGGACGGCGTGGTGGCCAGGCTTGAGGCAGGTGCCAAGGTCGCCGACGTCGGCTGCGGCCACGGCGCCTCGACAGTGATCATGGCTCAGGCGTTTCCCAACTCGCGCTTCGTCGGTTTCGACAACCACACGCCCTCGATCACCGTGGCCACCCAGCGCGCCGAAGAAGGCGGTGTCAGCAGCCGGGCGAAGTTCTTCCAGGGCACGGCAAAAAATTACCCCGGCGACGACTATGACCTGATCTGCTATTTCGACTGTCTGCATGACATGGGCGACCCGGTCGGCGCCGCACGCCATGCCTACGACTCGCTGAAGGACGACGGCACGGTGCTGTTGGTCGAACCGTTCGCCAACGATACGCTGGATGACAACATCAACCCGGTCGGCCGACTGTTCTACGCGGCGTCGACCTTCATCTGCACACCGAATTCCCTGTCGCAAGAGGTCGGCCTCGGGCTCGGCGCACAAGCCGGGGAAATGCGCCTGCGCAAAGTGTTTGCCGAAGCCGGCTTCAAGCAGTTCCGGCGGGCCACGCAGACACCGTTCAATCTGATTCTGGAGGCGCGCAAATAGCCCGGAGACAAGCTATTGACCGTGTGGGAGAAATCTGTGGCGAGGGCGCTTGCTTGCGCTCGGCGGCGAAGCCGTCGGCGGTTTTGGGGCCGCTGCGCGCCCCAGCGGGAGCAAGCTCCCGCGCCATGGAAAACCGCTCCCACCAGTCAGACTCCCTCGCTATGGAAGGTCAGTGCTAACCTGCAAGGCATTCATCTGCCCGGAGTGCTGACCATGCTCGACAGCCCGATCCGCGACCACCTCGACACCTTGCAACAGGCGATGGCCGACGGCGACTTTCTGGTGCTGACCGGCGCCGGCATCAGCACGCCGTCGGGGATTCCGGATTACCGCGACAGCGACGGCGTGCGCCGGGGGCGCCAGCCGATGATGTATCAGGAATTCCTCGCCGCCCCGGAATCACGCCGGCGCTATTGGGCGCGGGCCATGCTCGGCTGGCCACGGGTGCGGCAGGCGCGGCCGAATGCAGCGCACGAGGCGCTGGCCCGATTGCAGACGCATGGGCGGATCGGCGGATTGATCACGCAGAACGTCGACACCCTGCACGATCAGGCCGGCAGTCAGGACGTGATCGAACTGCACGGCAGCCTGCACCGGGTGCTGTGCCTGGATTGTGGCCAGCGCAGTGAGCGCGATGCCATTCAGCGCTTGATGGAGATGCACAACCCGTATCTGGCCGGCGTCGATGCCGTGCAGGCGCCGGACGGCGATACCCTGCTCGACCCCGCGTTCGAAGCCCGGTTTCAGGTGCCGCACTGTCCACATTGCGCGGGCGAGCGGATGAAGCCGGATGTGGTGTTTTTTGGCGAGAACGTCGCGCAGCAAACCGCCGCGCGGGCGCTGGCGGCGGCGGAACGCGCGGCCGGGATGTTGGTGGTGGGCTCGTCGTTGATGGCCTATTCGGCCTTTCGCTTGTGTCGGGTGATTGCCGATCGGGGCAAGCCGCTGATTGCGATCAATCTGGGCAAGACTCGCGCAGATGACCTGCTGTCATTGAAAATCCAAGCCTCATGCGAACAACTCCTGCCCCTGCTGACACAACGCCTGCTCACCTGACACACAAAATCCCGCGGCTTCAGTGCTCAGCCTTGAGGATATCGAACAGCGCCTGTGCCGCCGCCGACAGTTCATTTCCGGGTTCGGTCAACACGCCGATCGCCCGCTCCACCGAGTCATCCAGGGTCAGGCAACGGGCACCCAGTTCTTGCATCTGCTCGGCACACAACGCCGGTACGGCACTGACACCAAGGCCACTGGCGACCATGCGCCCGACCGTCGCCAACTGATGGCTTTCGAACTCCACCGGCAATTTCAGGCCGCGCGCCTGCAAGTGTTCTTCGAGCATCACTCGTACTGTCGATGGCCGCTGCAAGGTGATGAACGGCTGCTGCAGCAAGGTTTGCCAGTCGATAGCGGTGCGCGCCGCCAATGGCGAATCCTGCGCCACCACGGCCACGAAGCGATCCCTGTACAACGGCGTGAAGGTCATCGAGGTGCTTTGCATCGGCTCGAACGCCACGCCCAGATCCACTTGCCGATCGCGGACCATCTCCAGCACCTGCTCGTTGATCACGTCGTTGACCGTGACGTTGACGTTCGGATAGCGCGCACGAAACGTCTTGAGGATCGGCGGCAGCAGGTTGCCGGCGAACGACGGCATCGCCGCCAGCGTCACCCGTCCGCGTTGCAGGCTGAAGCGCTGACACATTTCGTCTTCGGCGTTGTCCCAGTCGGCAATCAGCCGCCTGGCCAGCGGCAACAGGGATTCACCTTCCGCCGTCAGCGCTTCAG
>NZ_QAIU01000195.1:0-6637 GCF_003061205.1 Pseudomonas sp. HMWF006 | reverse complement strand
ATCCTCACCCGCCCGCTCGGTGCCCACCGAGCGGGCGGGTGAGGATGTAGGCGATCCAGAAGGTCAGCACCACGTTGGCCCCGAGGCGCCAGGCCAGCAGCGTCGCCGTAATCAGCGCCCCGAAAATCACCGCACCCAGGGTGAAGCCCAGGCCCAGCGCTTCGGTGGCCAGATCGCCGGCGGCGGTGCCGAGAGCAAAGGTGCAAAGCACCGTGGACCAGTAGAAAAGTTCGCGCCGCGGTGTGTTGATCTGGCGAATCGACAGGTTGTTCTCCACGGTGAACCAGATCAGGAAATTCACCGCCAGCAGCACCGAAAATACCGCCGTGCTGACATACAGGCTAATGTCGAGCATGTCGGTCATGATGTCGGTGATCTGCGTGCCGACGATGCTCACAAGCACCACGGTCAACCAGTAGATCCACGGCGAATACGCGGTTTTGCGCATTTGCAGGAACAGCGCGCCACCCAGCAGCAGCGCCATGCCGATGCTGGTCCAGCCAGCGCCGAACCCCGCGTCAACGGCCAGGAAGTCGGCGCCGGTTTCACCCACGGTGGTCGATAGAATCTTGATCACCCAGAAGGCCAGTGTCACTTCGGGTACTTTATTAAGCCATCCGGCTTTTGCGGGATTCATGTGCGAGTTGCCTCTCCTGAACAGCGCTGAACTTGCGCTAAGGGGAGGATACGACTGAAGACTTAGCTGAGACTGAGGGTTCGCTTGGTCTTGAGAGGAGGGAGAATGTGATTGAGTAACACGCTAATAGCTCGCTAAACGTAATCTTTAATAGTCGCAAAATGGATCTGCATACTGACTGCTTTTGTCCCAGGCTGTGTGAAAACACCTGCAATTGTCTAATCTTCTGATCGTCTAGATCGTATCGAGGACGATCATGAAGCGATTCATTGAAGGCGAGGCCCGGACGCAAGTGACTTTGCTGCCGGAGTGCCTGGACGATTACGTAACCGAAGAAAATCCAGTCCGAGTGGTCGACGTTTTCGTCGATGAACTCGACCTGGGCGCACTTGGGTTTGAGGGCGTCGATCCTGCTGCAACGGGTCGTCCGGCCTATCATCCAGCGGTCTTGCTAAAGATCTATATCTACGGCTATCTCAATCGGATTCAGTCCAGCCGCCGGCTTGAACGTGAGGCCGAGCGCAACGTCGAGTTGATGTGGCTAACGGGGCGTTTGGCCCCGGACTTCAAAACCATTGCCGACTTTCGCAAAGACAACGGCAAAGCCATTCGCAGCGTATGCCGCCAGTTCGTAGTTCTTTGCCGCAACCTCAATCTCTTCTCCCAGTCGATCATCGCCATCGACGGCAGCAAATTCAAAGCCGTCAATAATCGCGACCACAACTTCACTCAGGGCAAAGTGAAGGCACGCATGCAGCAGATCGAGCAGAGTATTGATCGATATCTGGCGGCGATGGATTCGGCGGATGGGGCAACACCCGAAGTCGCCGAGGCCAAAGCAGAGCGGCTTAAAGAAAAGATAGAAACACTGAAAAAGCAGATTCAGAAACTCAAGGAAATCGAGGCGCAGCTCCACGAAAGTCCAGACCAGCAGATCTCCCTCACAGACCCAGATGCACGCTCAATGGCCACGAGCGGTCGAGGCACCGGAACGGTTGGCTACAACGTACAAACAGCTGTCGACGACAAACACCATCTGATCGTTGTCCACGAGGTGACCAACGTTGGTAATGATCGTGGGTAACTGAGCAATATGGCGAACCAGGCGCGTGAAGAAATCGAGGCTGAATCGCTAACGGTGGTGGCCGACCGAGGCTATTACAAAGGTCTGAAAATCCTTGCTTGCGAGCAAGCCGGCATTACTACCTTCGTACCGAAACCCCTCACATCTGGCAGCAAAGCCGAAGGCCGATTTGGTAAGCAGGACTTCATCTACCTTGCTGCATCGGACGAGTATCGATGCCCTGCGGGACAGTTACTGACCCGGCGGCATTCTTCGGTGGAAGACGGCATGCTTCTGCACTGTTATTGGTTCTCGGGCTGCCAGTCCTGCGCAATGCAGAAGCAGTGTACGACCGGTAAGGAGCGCCGGGTAAAGCGCTGGGAAGATGAAGCCGTAGTCGATGCGATGCAGGTACGGCTGGAAAATGATCCAACGATGATGAGGCGTCGTCGACAGACCGTTGAACATCCTTTTGGAACGCTCAAATACTGGATGGGAAGTACCCACTTCCTGACCAAAACCCTGCCGAGGGTGAGTACTGAGATGAGCCTTCATGTGCTCGCCTACAACCTCAAACGGATGATGAGTATCTTCGGCATCTCAGAACTGCTTGAAGCGATCAGGGCGTGAATCCAGCCGTTTGATCGTCCGTGAGTGGCTGTTTGGGCCGCTAACGCGGCCCAAACAGCATTTACGAACGCCTATGTAACTGACGAGGGCAATTCGCGCTTCAGTCTGCTGGTTTCGCAGGCAACGCCCGTAGCTCTCAACTTTCGACGTATTCAGTGCGTTTTCACACGGCCTGGGCCGATAGCTGCCGGCCAAGGTCAACTATTTTCAACTCAGCGCAGACATTGCACAGGATGGCGTTGGATTATATCCAGACGTCGTTCAAGGCCGTTCTTTCGCCATCTTCATGCCCGGTGTTCAAAATACCTCGAGGCTCGATCATCATCAGTTTTGCTTCACCTTTAGCAGCCGTCCGATGTTCAACACCACGGGGAACTACATACAGTTCACCCGCATTCACATAGACGCAGCCATCCGGCAGGTCGATGCGCAAGGTGCCTTCTAGGACAAGAAATGCTTCGTCGGTCTCAGGATGTGAGTGCCAGATGAATTCGCCTTCGATTCGTACAACCTTGAACTGGTAGTCATTCATCTCTGCAACAACCCTGGGGCTCCATTGCTGTTCGATGAGCGAAGCCTTATGCACCAGATTTACCGGGAGTGTTGCTTGTGGGTGACGTAATTCAGACATGACGGTTCCTCTATCGTTGGAGTCGTCAGCCTATCGAGCCATGAGTCGGGCGCTCTTGTACGATCCTGCAAGTCAGCGTGCGGCCCGCAATCGTTCGAGCCAGCGCATGGGTGGAACTCCGTAGCAGCGGGTGAAGTGTCGCGTCATATGACTTTGATCGTGGAAACCCGCGATGAGGGACGCATCCACCAGAGCGAAACCTTCTAGCATCAATGCGCGGAACCGATCCAGACGGCGCAGGGTGACAAATCGGTAAGGGCTCGTACCGTAAAGTGTTCTGAAGTCGCGTGACAGGCTCCAGCGCTCGCGCCCACTGGCTTGCTCCAGCATTTCCAGGGTAATGCAGGTGTGCACATGTTCGAGGATGAATGCTCTGGCGCGCTCAGTTGCGCGGTAATCCATACGCTTGCGCCCACGCGGCTTGCCCGCGACGGCACGCAACGCCATCGCCAAGTCATACAGCGCGTCCTGTTCCTCGAGTGTTTCCAGTGGATGATTCACCGCTTGCACGAATGCTTCACTGGCATGGAACAGACGCGGATCGCTCGACAGTCCCCCTGCGATAAAGGGCAAGGGTTCTCCACCCAGAACGTTCTGGATTAATGCCGGATCAACGTAGGCCATTCGATAACGAAAGCCTGCGTCGGTGCCGGCCATGCCATCGTGGAGTTCGTCGGGGTGAAGCACGAGTGTGTTGCCGGGAACACCGTGGCGCAGCGATCCTGCGTAGTGAAAGCTCTGGACGCCCGCCAACGTGCGGCCGATCGAGTAGGTGTCGTGTCGATGAGGATCGTAGCCGTGGCTGCCGAACCACGCTTCGATACGCTCGATCCCTCCAGGTTGAACACTGCGGATGACCCAGTCGACATTGCCAGCCTGGCCATTTGTCTGATCCATGAATGTGTACCTTCCCGATTCTGCGCGTTGGTGGTGAGAATCTGTCTGTCGGGAATATACAAGTTCGGGTATTTAGATGTCTGCTCCTGGCCGGTTAGCGACGGTCTGACTTCGACCGTCGCTATGTATGATCAAACCTCAGTCTGTTCCGCCATCTCCAGGGCGTCATCGACCTTAATCCCCAGATATCGAACAGTGCTCTCCAGCTTCGTATGGCCGAGCAGCAACTGAACCGCCCGAAGGTTCTTCGTTCTGCGATAGATTAGTGATGCCTTCGTACGTCTCATTGTGTGAGTGCCATACATGGCTGGAAACAAGGCCTACGGCTTTCACCCAGCCTTTGACGATACGAGCGTATTGACGAGTGGATAGATGGTCTGAGGTATGCAGCCGGCTAGGAAAAAGGCAATCCTCGCTGTGTAACTGGGCCTGATGTATCCAGGCCACGAGAGCTGACCGTGTTTGCTCAGTGATCTCAAACTGCACTGGCCGCTGCGTTTTCTGCTGCATCACCATGGCTCGGGATGATACGTGCTCGCCATGGGCGACATCGCGCACGCGGAGCTTGGTTAAGTCGCAAGCTCGAAGCTTACTGTCGATGGCCAGATCGAAGAGAGCCAGACCCCGGGTTTTTTCCGCAATTTGAAGCCTTACTCGGATGGCCCAGATATCTCTCAATCGGAGTGGGGCTTTCTGCCCGACTAGTTTTCCTTTGTTCCAGGGCTGACGGCTGCAGGTAGCGATGATGTTCATGACAAGTCCTCCAGGTGTGGAAAGACAAGGATGGCTAATCAGGGCGACGGTCGCTAACCGATCCATAGCGGCCTCTCGATCCCAGCGCGTCGCAGACTCCGATGACCAGTTCGTCGACCCTCGTCGCGGCGTTGTCCAGCAGTGTCGTTTGCTGAGGAATCAGCTTCGCTGGTCTCCCACGGCAGGCAACCCATACGCGACGTCGAATGCGTTCCTCGCGCAGGGTAACTGGAATCGGCCTCACGCCAGCTTCGACGACCTCTTAGCTATCTCGCGGATACGACTGAACAACGTGCTGGGCTCATACAGCTAGACGGTCGTGCGCGATCCCTCGCCCTTACCGCGTGCGGCTGCCGGCCCTGACTCGGGCGCTGACTGAGATTGCATCCGGTGCCTATCTGCCGCTGCCGTCGCCGGGGCTTCCATCGCGGCCGCAGGGCGGACCATGCCCGATATCGCCGTTCAACACCTCCAGGTAGCCCTCCTCGATATTCAGCCGCTCGACTAGAAAGTCGACGAAGGCACGCACTTTCGGTGACTGCACCTGACCGCGCGGGAACAGTGCATGCAGATCGAGGTCCGTGCCACGCCAGCCGGTGAGCACGCGCTGCACCAGACCCCGCTCGACGAACGCCCGCACAAAGACGTCACTGGTCAGCATCAGGCCTTCTCCATCCATCATCACAGTGCGAAGGGCGCTCGGATCGCTGGCGATCACGACGGGGTCGACCGGGAACTCGCGCAGCTTTCCGTTTCCATCATCGAGGGTCCAGGCGAAGCCGTGGGCGCTTCGGTGATTGGTCTGCACGGTTGCCCGGTGGTAAATCAAGTCGTCGGGATGCAGCGGCTCGCCGAAACGCTCGATGTAACCGGGGGTGGCGTAGATCGCGGTACGGAACACGGCGAGCTTGCGCGCCGCCAGGTTGGAATCCGCCAGCGTGCCAACGCGCATCGCCACGTCGATTTCGCCGGCGATGATGTCGACCTGGTCGTTGCTCAGCAGCAGTTCCACGCGAACGTCCGGATGGCGTGCGTGGAATTCGCTGAGTAAGGGCGCGACCCAAGTGTTGCCCACCGGATGAGATGCAGTGACGCGCAGCCAGCCTCGCGGCCCGCTCTGCAACTCACTGACGGCGCTCTCCGCCTCGTCCAGGTCGCGCGCAATGCGCTGGCAATGCGCGAAATAGATGTTGCCCGCCTCGGTCAAGCCGAGCTTGCGGGTTGTGCGATGCAATAGCTGCGCACCCAGTCGCTCTTCCAGCTCCTGCACCTTACGACTCACGGTCGCCTTGGGCATGTGCAGCGTGTTTGCGGCAGCCGTGAAGCTGCCCAACTCCACAACCTTGACGAACACCAAAGTGTCATTGAGATCTCGATTCATGGAGCATCCTAGCGATTATTCCATTGATGGAACAATTATTCACAAAAAGGCCGACTAATACACTGGCAGCGGCTGCACTACATTGGTCTCAACAGCAAACGGAGGTCACTGCCTCCACCGCTTAAGCCAAGGATACGAACATGAACAGACTAACTGGCAAGACCGCAGTAATCACCGGTGGCGCGACCGGCATCGGTCTCGCGGCGGCAAAGCGCTTCATCCAGGAAGGCGCCTTCGTCTTCATCTACGGCCGTCGGCAGGAAGCGCTCGACGCTGCCGTGGCCGAGCTTGGACCAAAGGCCCTCGCCATAACGGGCTCGGTCTCCGATGAGGCCGACCTAGACCGACTCTATGTGGCAGTGAAGGCCGAGCGCGGAACCCTCGACATCCTCTTCGCCAATGCCGGCACCGGCAGCCCACTCAAGCTGGGCGAGATCACCGCCGCCCATATCGACGAAACCTTCGAAACCAACGTGAAGGGCACCATCTTCACGGTCCAGAAGGCGCTGCCGCTGATGGGCGAGGGCGGTTCGATCATCCTGACCGGATCGAGCGCCGGCACCACGGGTGCTCCCGGATTCACCGCCTACAGCGCGAGCAAGGCGGCCGTGCGCAACCTCGCTAGGACCTGGGCAGAGGATCTGA
>NZ_QAIU01000194.1:0-5027 GCF_003061205.1 Pseudomonas sp. HMWF006 | reverse complement strand
TGGATGGACTGCCCGGCAGCCTGGCGTTGATCGCCGGGTTGTGCGAACGCTTTCCCGAGCATCTGCACCCGCAGGCCGAGGACGGCGATCAGTCCTGGCGGGTCATCCCGCTGGAATGGCTGGTGCGGCGTTACAGTGAAATCCTGCTGACGCGGGTGCCATTGTTCGGCACCCGTAACAGTGATTTCGAGAGCTGCACCCTTGAGGTATGGCGGCGCTTGCAGCTGCAGCAGGTACAGGTCAACGACAGTAAACATGCCAAGAGCTCGGCGGAAACCGCGCGCAACGAACAGAAGAAACTCAACGAACAGATCCGCGCCACGCCGTTGGCCTTTTGGCTGCGCACCCAGGGCAATCTGCTACTGAGCCTGCAACATCTGCAACGGCTCGACACCTGGAGCGATGCCTATCTGGGCGAACAGGGCCCAGGGTTGCGGCCGTTGCAGGAAACCATTCAAGCGCTGCTGACGCTGGTTCAGGAGTTTATCGCCATGCACCCACAACAACCGGCGCCGCCACCGCCGCTCGCCGAAGCACCGCCCGCTGTGGCACAGCCTGAAGCGCAGGCGCCGGTTGCGCAGGTATTCCGCGAACCGGCCAGCCGTGAGGAGGCTTACCGGCAATTGCTGCTGATTGCCGAATACCTGGCCCGCACCGAACCCCACAGCCCGGTGCCGTATCTGATCCGGCGCGGGGTCGAGTGGGGCAACAAGCCGCTGAGCGAACTGCTCGGTGAATTGATCTCCGCCGATGCCGAATCGCGACGCCTGTGGACCTTGCTTGGCGTGCTCTAGTGCACGCGCTGGTTGGAGATTCGCGGCGGCAGGGCGATGGGGGTCAGCACCGGTTGCCCGGAGAAAAACGCCACGAGGTTTTTCCCCACCAGTTCCACCGTGCCTTGGGTGGCTTCCGGTGACAACCCGGCGACATGTGGCGTGAGCAACACGTTGCTGAGGGTTTTCAGCGCGTCGGGCACTTGTGGCTCATGATCGAACACGTCCAGTGCGGCGCCGGCAATGCGCCGTTGCTCGAGGGCGGCGATCAGATCTGCCGTGGCAATCACACTGGCGCGGGCGATATTGACGATAAAGCCTTTCGGCCCGAGGGCATCGAGCACCGCGCGCGTGACCAGCGATTGCGTGCCGATGCCGCCGGGAGTGGCGACGACGAGAAAATCCGAGGCTCTTGCCAGATCGGTCGGGGTCGAGCAAAAGGCGTAGGGCACGTCAGTGCGCACCTGGCGGCTGTGGTAACTGATTGCCATGTCGAAGCCCAGGTGGGCGCGTTTGGCAATCGCCATGCCCACCGCGCCGAGGCCGAGAACCCCCAGGCGTTTGCCCGCCAGCGACGGGCGCATGATCTTTGGCCACTCGCCCCGGCGCACCGCCGCATCGCAGCGCGGAATATCCCGCACCAGCGCCAGCAGCATGGCCATGGCGTGGTCGGCCACCGACGAGGCGTTGACCCCGGCGCCATTGGTAACGGTAATCCCGCGGTCACTGGCGGCTTGCAGATCGACCTGCTCGTAACCGGCGCCGATCACCGTGATGATCTTCAGCGCGGGCAGGGCGGCGATTTCTTCGGCGGTCAGGCCCAGTGGCCCGCGGGTCAATACGGCGTCGATGCGGCTACCCTGGCTGGCGATGGCCTGCGCGCGTTCGGCCGGCGTCGGCGCGAGAATCAGGTGAAAGCCCTGATGTTCGAGAATCGGCAGATAGTCATTGATGGTTTCAACCAGTACCAGAACGGTGGCGGGCATTGCGCGGCTCCTGAGATCGTCGGCGGGGTTGGTTCGCGAAAGTCGTAGCAGAGTGCTGATTGCGGAGCGGCCTGGCAATCTTTGTCATTCGCGCTGTGATTGATTCTGGACGCCTTCGCGCAAGAAGCAAGCGCACCGCAATACC
The DNA here is from genome assembly GCF_003061205.1 of Pseudomonas sp. HMWF006. NCBI lineage: Bacteria > Pseudomonadati > Pseudomonadota > Gammaproteobacteria > Pseudomonadales > Pseudomonadaceae > Pseudomonas > Pseudomonas sp. HMWF006. The sequence goes on along the minus strand of NZ_QAIU01000194.1, from coordinate 3,123 downwards.
GGCCATCCAGTGTGCCGGCATGATCACTGGGCTGCCCGGGCCCTGGTTTGTTCGGCGAGGGCAATCGGTTTGAAATCATAAGTGGGATAGAACTCGGTCCGGTAACTGCCCCACGCGGTGTTCTCCAGGGCGAGGTTGACTTCCGCCAGACGCGAAGCCGGGAAGCGCACGGTGACCACCTGGCCGATGCCCATCATGATGTTCCAGCTCACCACTTCGACGCCGGCCGGGGGGAAGGTTTCATAGAACCCCTGGCGAGCGAGCTGAGCCTTGATTTCGCTTAACGGTCGCGACTGATCGTGTTTCAGAAACACGGTGAGCATCATCGCGTTGTCCGGAGTGGCAGCCGCATGGTTTGCAGCTGGAGTGACGGCTTGTGCATGAACAGCGCTGCAGCAGACCGAAGCGATCAGCGCTGTCGACATCAGCAGTGTTTTAAGTTTTTGCACGATGGGCATCCTGTTTTATTGTTTGATGGCCGCCCGTGGTTTCATCGGGCGGTATTCATTGCCATATTCGTCGCGGGAAAATATAGGCCCGGATTGAAAGTCTGTTCAATGGCGGGGAAGTTGCTTGTAACAAATAAACTTTTAGTCACGCTTTGTTATGGTTTTATAAGGTGTTTTTAGTTGTAGGAAATATCTGAGTTCTTTGATGACTTATACGGTGGGTAATATTTTTTTCGCGCGATATAGGTGCGCGTTATTGCCAGTCACAATAAATACTTAAACAAAGTTGTAGGAAAACGAGCGCCAATAAAAACAGGGCATTGACGCCGCCGCACTTTGGTGCAACGGCGCAGCCCCGGCTCAGAACGTCACATCGACACTGGTGAGCAGCCCTGCGAACGCCGCGTGGCGGGAGGTGAAGGGCGGTCAACTGGCGTATTGCGCGATGCCATTGCCGAACGACCAGTTCTCTTTTTTCACTTCCACCAGATTGATGAACACGTCTTCGAGACGGATGCCCAGTTGGGTGTTGAGGTTCTGGGCGATGGTCTGGTAGAGCGCTTTTTTCTGCTCCAGGGTGCGGCCTTCGTTGAGCGTTATCTGGATGATTACCAATTGGTCTGTGCGCTGGATGCCCAGGTACTGCGGGTCGAAGATGAAGTGCTCGCTATCGTGCTCGGCAAGGATCTGGAAGTTATCGTGCTCCGGCACATTGATGGTGCTGCGCATGGCGGCGTAGACCTGTTCACCGATGCGTCTGGCGAAGTGGGGGTCGGGGTTTTGTTTGATGTCAACGCGAACCAAAGGCATGGGAGGGCTCCGCAGGGCAGGGGACTCATCTCACGCTAGATCATGTGGCCTAAATTGAAAGGCTTGGGTGCTTGAGCTCGAAAAGATGTATCAAAAACGACATTTCAGGTGTCTATCAGCGACAGCTTTATTCCCAAAAGCGACACCCCGCTGATCTGCACCGCACAACCATTCCTCAGCTAAGTCTTTGCTTCTGCTCATTTATCGCGGAGAATCGCGCCCCTGTTTCGGCCGGGGCATGTCTGTCGGTTTTTTCCGATGCGTCCTGACCGAGTGGCAAGTGACCGGAATGCGGAGATCCGACCGGATGAATGATCAGGCCAAAAGCGTCGATCAACGCTTTGATGCAGCAGCACCCGCTGAACTTTCGAGCTGGAATCGCCAGGACACCACCTGGATGTTGGGACTGTTTGGGACGGCCATCGGCGCCGGCACCCTGTTTTTGCCGATCAACGCAGGGCTGGGTGGCTTCTGGCCGCTGGTGATCCTTGCGCTGCTGGCTTTCCCGATGACGTTCTACGCACACCGTGGCCTGACCCGCTTCGTGCTCTCCGGTCGCGAAGGCGCCGACATCACTGACGTGGTCGAGGAGCATTTCGGCATCAAGGCCGGGGCACTGATCACCTTGCTGTATTTCTTCGCCATCTTCCCGATCCTGCTGATTTACAGCGTTGGCCTGACCAACACGGTCGCGAGTTTCCTTGAACACCAACTGCACATCACGCCACCACCGCGTGCGTTGCTGTCGTTCGTGCTGATCCTCGGCCTGCTGGCCGTGGTGCGTTGCGGTGAGCAGGCGATCGTCAAGGCGATGAGCCTGATGGTGTATCCGTTTATCGTTGCGCTGCTGTTTCTGGCGGTGTATCTGATTCCGCACTGGAACGGCGGCATCCTGACCACCGCTTCGCAGGTGCCCGCACCGTCGGCGCTGCTGCACACCCTGTGGCTGGCGATTCCGGTGATGGTGTTCTCGTTCAACCACTCGCCGATCATCTCGGCCTTCGCGGTGGATCAGAAGCGTCGTTACGGGGTTCACGCCGAAGAGCGCAGCTCGCAGATCCTGTCCCGTGCGCACCTGTTGATGGTGGCGATGGTGCTGTTCTTCGTGTTCAGTTGCGTGCTGACCCTGTCGCCGGAACAACTGGCCGAAGCCAAGGCGCAGAACCTGTCGATCCTGTCGTACCTGGCCAACCACTTCAGCAACCCGACCATCGCGTTTGCCGCGCCGCTGATTGCGTTTGTGGCGATTTCCAAGTCGTTCCTCGGTCACTACATCGGTGCCAGTGAAGGCTTGAAAGGCCTGATCGTCAAAAGCGGCAAGCGTCCGGGTGCCAAGGCGCTGGATCGCATTGTCGCGGCGTTCATGCTGGTCATCTGCTGGATCGTCGCAACGCTGAACCCGAGCATCCTCGGCATGATCGAGACCATCGGTGGTCCGGTGATCGCAGCCATCCTGTTCCTGATGCCGATGTATGCGATTCGCAAGGTGCCGGCGATGGCCCGTTATCGTGGTCAGGCGTCGAACGTATTTGTCACCGCAGTGGGGCTGGTGGCGATTTCGGCGCTGGTTTATTCGCTGAGCGCTTAAGGCGAGATCAAGAGATCGCCGCCTGCGGGGTTTTATGTGCACCCGCAGGTGCTGCCGAGGGCGGCGATCTTTTGCTTTTCAGCTACAGTAGGCCGCTGCGCATCCGTGATGCGCAGCGGCTTTTTTTCGTCTGGAGACATTGGATTGTCGAGCGCGCCCCAAGCTGTAGAACCACCCAATCGCTGGCAGGACATTCTCGCCGGGCTGTCGATTGCCGGCCTGTTGCTGCCCGAAGCCGTCGCCTATTCGACCATCGCCGCATTGGCGCCCCAGGCC
>NZ_QAIU01000193.1:6512-11133 GCF_003061205.1 Pseudomonas sp. HMWF006 | reverse complement strand
CCCCGACACACCCCAGACACCGCACAAACGCTGCCCTCGCCGGGTCAACCACCAGCGCCTGCCCTGCCTCGCCAATTCCGCCACCCAGCGCGGTAAACGGCAACGACACCACAAACGCCCCCGCACCGATTACCGTCGCCACCACCAGCAAAGGTCGGGCGATCAGCAAGTCGCCAAGCATGGCGTAGGCCGGTGGGTTCTGGATGGTGTAACGCGGATCACCGCTGCCGGTTTCCGTGGCCTCGACAGCCAGACTGGAACACAGCAGCAGTGCGGCACAGAGGACTTGCAGGGATTTCATGGCACGATCCTTCGGGCTAGGCAGTGAGACAACTCACTATAGACCGTAGGATGTTTTCGAACGGTTTACCTCAGCTCTGACAGCGCGGGCAGAAAACACTGGCGCGCTGACCGAGCTTCACTTCCCGCAGGCCGGTGCCGCAGACCTTGCAGTGTTCACCGCCACGACCATAAACAAACAGCTCCTGCTGGAAGTACCCCGGTTGCCCGTCACCGCCAATGAAATCACGCAACGTGGTGCCGCCGCGCTCGATGGCGGCGGCGAGGATGCGTTTGATCTCGATCGCCAGCTTCAGATAACGCGCCCGCGAGATGCTCTTGGCTTCGCGGCGTGGATCGATGCCGGCAGCGAACAGCGCTTCGGTCGCGTAAATGTTGCCGACCCCGACCACCACCGCGTTGTCCATGATGAACGGTTTGACCGCCATCGAACGCCCGCGCGACAGCTGGAACAGGCGCTCGCCGTCGAACAGATCGGTCAATGGCTCCGGCCCGAGGCGAATCAGCAGTTCATGATTGAGCGGATCGGTGCTCCACAGCATTGCACCGAAGCGTCGCGGATCGGTGTAGCGCAAGGCCAGCCCGGATTCCAGCTCGATATCGACATGCTCATGCTTGAGCGCCGGCAAGCCGACCTCGACCAGGCGCAGGTTGCCCGACATGCCCAAATGACTGATCAACGTACCGACTTCGGCGTTGATCAACAGGTACTTGGCGCGCCGCTCGACCAGCACGATGCGCTGCCCGGACAGGCGCACATCGAGGTCTTCGGGGATTGGCCAGCGCAGCCGGCGGTCACGCACGATGACCCGGCTGACCCGCTGGCCTTCCAGGTGGGGGGCAATGCCCCGGCGGGTGGTTTCGACTTCCGGCAGTTCAGGCATGGCGTCCTCGGATCAATGCGCGCCGAGGTCGCGAATCGTTTGTTTGAGCGTTTCGAAGTCGTAGTCCGACAGGCCGACGTAATCGAGAACCAGCGCACCGATGCTGTTCCACTCCTGGTCTTCGGCCTGGTTGCCGAGCACCCGGTACGACGCGCAGATGTGCTCGGCCATTTTCAGGATCGCCAGCAGATTCTTCATCTGGCTGTTGCGCGAGGACTCGTCGCTGAAGATCGCCAATGCATTGTGGTGATTGGCAATCGCCGAACTGACGTGCTCCGGCAGACGCCACGACTTGGCGGTGTAATAACCGACCACCGAGTGATTGGTGTTGAACTCGGCATTTTCGGTGTCCACCACGCGGCACTCGGCGCTGGCATTGGCGTAAGCCTTTTCCAGCACCGACATGTAGTTGGGGAAGCGTTGCAGCATCAACGGCACGCCACAATCGTGGAACAGGCCCAATGCATAAGCCTCGTCGCCAGCCTGGGTGCCCACACGCTTGGCCAGGGTCAGGCAGGTCATGGCCACGTCCTGGGCAGTGTCCCAGAAGCGGTTGAGGGTGACGATGGTGTCGTCGTTCATCTCGCCCTTGATCGACTGTGCGTTGATCAGGTTGATGATCGAACGACTGCCCAACAGGTTCACCGCGCGCTGGATCGAGGTGATCTTGTTGCTCAGGCCGTAATAAGGCGAATTGACGATTTTCAGCAGAGAACCTGACAGGCCGGGATCCTGGGCGATCAGCTTGGCGATCACCTCCAGGTCCGGGTCGGGCATGTACTGCTCCATTTGCAGATCCACCATGATCTGCGGCTGCGCCGGCACGCTGATGCCTTGCAGGGATTGTTGAATCTGTTCGGTGGTCAGCTCTTGGGACATAAGTACACACTCTGGGACAGGCGGCGATTCTAACCTCTAAAAACCGCTCGACGACACACCAGTGGGCAATTGTCAGGAACTTTCATTCCCGCACCGGCTTCGGAGTCTGTAAGGCCCGATGGACGATTGCAGTCCATTGCGGCGGCAATTTCCCGACGATTCAGGAGCTTAACGATGGCTACTTCTCTCAGCGGCAAACGCGTCGCCATTTTGGTAACAGACGGTTTCGAACAGGTCGAACTGACCGGCCCCAAGCAGGCCCTGGAACAGGCTGGTGCTCAGGTCGACATTCTTTCCGCCGAGGCCGGCAAGGTCAAAGGCTGGAACCACGACAAACCGGCGGACGACTTTAAAGTCGACCAGACGTTTCAAGGCGCCAGTAGCGAACAGTACGACGCGATCGTCCTGCCGGGCGGCGTGCAGAACTCCGACACCATTCGTATCGACCAGGACGCCCAGCATCTGGTCAAGACCGGCGCCTCAGCCGGCAAGCCGATTGCGGTGATCTGCCATGGCGGCTGGTTGCTGATTTCCGCCGGGCTGGTCAACGGCAAGACCATGACCAGCTACAAGACGCTCAAGGATGACCTGGTGAATGCCGGGGCCAACTGGGTCGATAAAGAAGTGATCAAGGACGGTCACCTGATCAGCAGCCGTCAGCCGGATGATATTCCGGCGTTCAACAAGGAGCTGATTGACGCGCTGTCTGCGTAGCTCTCAGGACTGCCTTCGCGAGCAAGCTCGCTCCCACACTGGTCTGTGCCGGTCATAAATCCCCTGTGGGAGCGAGCTTGCTCGCGAAGAGGTCATCTGCGTTTCATCGCACTCCAATCCCGGCACCAGCCCCAACACGGTATACTCCCGCTCTTTTTTCCGGAGCGACGTCATGTCCCTGCCTAGCTTGCGCCTCAAAGCCAACGCCGACCGTCGCCTGCGCGCCGGCCATCTGTGGGTCTACAGCAACGAAATCGACGTGGCGGCCACGCCACTGCACGGTTTCAATGCGGGCGACCAGGCCATCCTCGAAGCCGCCGGTGGCAAGCCGCTGGGCATCGTTGCGATGAGCCCGAACAACCTGATTTGCGCGCGCCTGCTGTCGCGCGACATCAAGGTTGCCCTGGACAAGTCGTTGCTGGTGCATCGCCTGAACGTCGCCTTGTCGCTGCGCGAGCGCCTGTTCGACAAGCCGTTCTACCGTCTGGTCTACGGTGATTCAGACCTGCTGCCAGGCCTGGTCGTTGATCGTTTCGGCGACATTCTTGTGGTGCAGATCGCCTCGGCGACCATGGAAGCGCATAAAGATGACGTGATCGCGGCGCTGACCCAAGTGCTCAAGCCAAGCGGCATCCTGTTCAAGAACGACTCCGCTGCCCGCGATGCCGAAGGCCTCAACCGCTACGTCGAAACCGTGTTCGGCCTGGTGCCGGAATGGGTTGCGCTGGAAGAGAACGGCGTGAAGTTCGAAGCCCCCGTCATTCAAGGTCAGAAAACCGGCTGGTTCTACGACCACCGTATGAACCGCGCACGCCTGGCCCCCTACGCCAAAGGCAAACGCGTGCTCGACCTTTATAGCTACATCGGTGGCTGGGGCGTGCAGGCGGCCGCATTCGGCGCCAGCGAAGTGTTCTGCGTCGATGCTTCGGCGTTCGCCCTCGACGGTGTCGAGCGCAACGCTGCGCTGAACGGCTTCGCCGACAAGATGACCTGCATCGAAGGCGATGTCTTCGAAGCCCTGAAAGAACTCAAGGCCAGCGAAGAGCGCTTTGACGTGATCGTTGCCGATCCACCGGCCTTCATCAAACGCAAGAAAGACATGAAAAACGGCGAAGGCGCCTACCGTCGTCTGAACGAGCAAGCCATGCGCCTGCTCAACAAGGACGGCATCCTCGTCAGCGCTTCGTGCTCGATGCACCTGCCGGAAGACGACCTGCAGAACATCCTGCTGACCAGCGCCCGTCACCTGGATCGCAACATCCAGTTGCTGGAACGTGGCGGTCAGGGGCCGGATCACCCGGTACACCCGGCCATCGCCGAAACCCGCTATATCAAGAGCATCACCTGCCGTCTGCTGCCAAACAGCTGATCGACACCGGGGAGCCAACAGGCTCCCCGTTTACTTTATGCCGTTCTCCGGCACTCTTTCCGCGAGTGCTGTCCATCCTCGACACTCGCGACTTCCTACATTTTCTTTCCTGAATACATGCAGGACATTTCCTTACGTCTTTTAATTATTAAAAAACACCCTACAACTCTAATCCTCGCTAAAGATCGCTCCGACAAAATTACTGGAATATTCCTACTTAATATCCTCTTGCGAATAATCCATTACAAACTATTATGAAGTTGTCACCACGAGGTGACTTAACTAAATCGAACAAGGAGTTCACATCATGAAAAGTATTTCTCTGGAAACAAACAAACTCGCAAACCTGGCTTTTCTGGTTGCCCATAAAACCCGCTAAGTAAGTCAGGACGCCGGGAAGTGCCGGCACCCGGCGTCCTTATCGTTTTTATCCAGAGTGAAGCCACTTCATGCACATCAATCCTTACCTGTTTAT
>NZ_QAIU01000193.1:3481-6502 GCF_003061205.1 Pseudomonas sp. HMWF006 | reverse complement strand
CCCGGGCAAATAGTCTGGAACTACAAAGACCATACCCAGCACGAACTTGATCTTGATTATTCCTCGCGCCTCGCCCAACTAATAAGCAACCCCAACCTGTTCGACGCGCAAAACATAATAGACACACAACTATTAAATGCGGGCATTCTATCCGTATCAAAAACAGACAGCCCAACATGGGGCTGGGATGAACTGTCAAAGATTTATCATATCGGCACTCAGAATATTCCCTGCGAACACACACCTCGGAATATTGATGAATGGGCCAGACAGTATCTGGCGCACTGCGATGACGTTTTGGCCACCCCGGCACCGGCGGCGGCCCGTCCGGAGTCTGGAACCGGGCAATGCATTGCCTTGCCCGCTCGGAATGTCTTGAGCAACGACAGTCTGGCGAACGCATTGCTGCGGCGTAAAACCTGCCGCACCTTTACCGGCGCAGCCATGACACTGAATGATGTCGGCACATTGCTGTACCTTTCCCTTGGCTATCTCAGCGAGCGCGGGGAAGACGAGGACGACACCGTCGCCCAAGGTCTCGACGCACGCCGGAGCAGCCCTTCCGGCGGAGGTCTGAATGCGTGTGAAGGTTTTCTGCTGGTACAGAATGTCGAAGGCCTGACTCCCGGCCTGTATGCCTATGACCCCGCCGAGCACAGCCTGCGTTTTGTCAATCCACTGCCTGAAGCGGCACTGGGCGACCTGCTCGGTGGCCAGCACTTCATCAATAACCTGCCATTGGGATTGTTCATCACGGCGCGATTCGATCGGCTCTGGTGGAAATATGGACACTCGCGCGCCTATCGCATGGCATTCATTGAAGCCGGTCATCTGTCGCAGACCTTTCAAATGGTCGCCACGGCATCAGGTTTCAATACCTGGCTGACCGGTGCGTTTGCAGACGCCCAGGTCGAAACGCTGCTCAACCTCGTGGGCAGTGCCGAACAACCGCTGTTTTTTGTCGGCTGCGGTAAAAGCGACGGCCAGGTGATGTGTGAAGAAATGCGCACGCTTTTGCGCGAGGTGCAGGCATGACGCTGCTCATTGCCGATCCGCACGAGGCCCCCGTGTCATGGGCACTCAAATTCACCCTCGGAGACTGGGAGAACCGGGCTTCGGTGCGCAGCAGCACTCACGACTACCGACTGCCGGAAGACGTGCAGCAACAGTTGCAGAGCCGCCACTGGTTTCCACCGGCCTTCCTGCCGTATCTGGCGCACCCCGCGATCAAGGCGGCAGGACGCGAAACCTTGCACCGGTTGACCGCCAGCCATCTGGTGCACTTTCTCGATTACACCACCCTGCTCGAGCACCGCATCGTCAACCGTGCGGTGGAAGTGATCGTGCACCGGGAATTGCCGGTCTACGTACCTCAGGCGATGAAACACGCGGCGCTGCAGCTCTACACCGACGAGGGTTATCACGCGCTGTTCTCCAACCGTCTGGCGGAGCAGATCGCCGGGGTCTACGGGTTCAGCGCACGTCCCGTGATGCCGCAACGGATCACCCGCATGAACGCACTGATCGCCCGCACACCGCAGAAGCACCGCGCACTGGCATGGCTGCTGCTCGGTTTCGTCTCGGAAACCATCATTGCCCGGGAGTTGCTGGACGTTTGCCGCGACAGTCTGGTGTCCAGCGTCAGCGACATGCTGCGTGACCACCTGGCCGACGAAGCCCGCCACAGTCGCTACTTTGCCGAAGTGTTCCACTACGTCTGGCTGTCGATGAACAGTCGCCAGCGCGCATTCGCCAGCAAAACGTTGCTGGAGATCATCGGGATGTTCTTCGAGACCGATGAACCCTGGCTGCGACAGAGCCTGCGCGATGCCGGCATCGCCGACCGCGACGTAACCCTGATTGTCAGTGGCCTGGCCACGGCGCAGGCCAGTCGTGCACGTGCACGCTCAGGCTGCGTGGCGACCCTGGATGCACTGCGCAAAGCCGGTTTTTTTGCGCTGCCCCATAACCAGACACTTTTTGCCAAGGCAGGACTGATCGATGACTGAAGGCACATCCGTGGTCACCTCTCGCCAGCGTCGCGGGGCTGTCGGCCTGTTGCTGGCGATGGTACTGCTCGGCGTATTTCCCCTGGACGTTCTGCTGCCATCATTCCCGGCACTGGCGGCGCACTTTAGCCGGACGCCGGCGGACATCGCACTGTCGATCAGCCTGTTTGCCGTGGGAATCGCGTTTGCGCAGCTATTGATCGGCCCGCTGTCCGACAGGATCGGGCGCAAGGGCTTGCTGCTCAGCGGCCTGGGCGTGTCGATGCTCGGCGCCATCGGTTGCGTGATGACCGCAGATTATTCGTTGTTCCTGATTTTCCGGGTGATGCAAGCCTTGGGCTGCGGTTGTTTCGTGTTATCTCAGGCCCTGGTTCAGGATCTATTCGAAGGCGAGCAACGGGATCGCTTGCGAATCCTGATGGTCACGGCCACCGGTATCTTCATTTCGCTCTCGCCGCTGGCCGGCGCCTTCCTGCAGGCCACCCTTGGCTGGCGCGGCAGCTTCTGGGTGTTCACCGCGCTGTCGGCACTGGTGATGATCAAGGCCTGGCTGTTTCTGGACAGCGGTCGCCCGACGTCCAGCGCAGCACACCTTGGTTTTGTCAGGGCTTACCGGCGAGTGCTGAGCGATTTCGAGTTTGTCAGCTACTGGCTGATCTCGGCATTCGCCTTCGCCTGTCACTTCTCGTTCATCGTGATTTCGCCGCTGATTTTCATGGATCAGTTGCAACTGACGACTTATGACTTTTCCCTGATTCTGCTGATCTACGGCGCGGCGTATGTGTTCGGTGGTATCGCGGCCACGCTTTTGAGCCGACGGATCAATGCGCGACAACAGATCGTCGCCGGATTGTGCCTGATCCTGTTGGCGGGGCTGGTGATGCTGTTTCTGGCGCAGCACTTCGCGCGCTCGCCGGCCACGGTGCTGATTCCGATGCTGATCTGCACCGCCGGCACCACCATTGCGCGCCCGGCCGCCACCTCGCGAGCCATGGCCCTGTTCCCGGAAATA
>NZ_QAIU01000193.1:0-3471 GCF_003061205.1 Pseudomonas sp. HMWF006 | reverse complement strand
TCAGCGCGCTGATCAGCCTGAGTCCGAGCAACCTGCAAGCGACCCTCGGCTACTGTTTTGTCCTGCTCAGTGGCATCGCACTGGCGTTGAACAGGCGGATCAGCCGTCGCGCCAGAGTGCTCGACCGCAGTGCCATCACCTCCACGGGCGGCGATTGAGCCTGCCGGTCGTCATGCCACTCGCACCGTCGGCACTGGAACAATGCTTTGCGCCATTCCCTCCGGACGCCAGCGGTGTAGAATCGGCTGATTCATCGCCATTCATCCCCCGGCGGGTTTATGAGCTCAGGCTGAGACCAGCGGCGATCCCGCAACGTCATCGGCAACTTCACGGACACACGGCCATTTCTGAGTGTTCCAGACGTCAATAGAAGCTCACTCCCCTTTGATACCTGATTAGCCGCCCGGAGTGCTCCATGCCAGATTACCGCTCGAAAACATCCACCCACGGCCGCAACATGGCCGGCGCCCGCGCACTGTGGCGCGCCACCGGGATGAAAGATGACGACTTCAAGAAGCCGATCATCGCCATTGCCAACTCCTTCACCCAGTTCGTACCAGGCCACGTGCACCTCAAAGACCTCGGTCAACTGGTGGCCCGTGAAATCGAACGCGCCGGTGGCGTCGCGAAAGAATTCAACACCATCGCCGTCGACGACGGCATCGCCATGGGCCACGACGGCATGCTCTATTCGCTGCCGAGCCGCGAGATCATCGCCGACTCCGTCGAGTACATGGTCAACGCCCACTGTGCCGACGCCATCGTCTGCATCTCCAACTGCGACAAGATCACCCCGGGCATGCTGATGGCCGCTTTGCGCCTGAACATTCCGGTGATCTTCGTATCCGGCGGTCCGATGGAAGCCGGCAAGACCAAACTCGCCTCCCACGGCCTCGATCTGGTCGACGCCATGGTGATCGCCGCCGACTCCAGCGCTTCTGACGAGAAAGTCGCCGAGTACGAACGCAGCGCCTGCCCGACCTGCGGTTCGTGCTCCGGCATGTTCACCGCCAACTCGATGAACTGCCTGACCGAAGCCCTGGGCCTCGCGCTGCCAGGCAATGGTTCGACCCTGGCCACCCACAGCGACCGCGAACAGCTGTTCCTGCAGGCCGGCCGCACCATTGTCGAGCTGTGCAAGCGTTACTACGGCGAGAACGACGAATCCGTGCTGCCGCGCAACATCGCCAACTTCAAGGCGTTCGAGAACGCGATGATGCTCGACATCGCCATGGGTGGGTCGACCAACACCATCCTGCACCTGCTCGCTGCCGCCCAGGAAGCCGAAATCGATTTCGACCTGCGCGACATCGACCGTCTCTCGCGCAGCGTTCCACAGCTGTGCAAAGTCGCGCCGAACATCCAGAAGTACCACATGGAAGACGTGCACCGCGCTGGCGGCATCTTCAGCATCCTCGGTTCGCTGGCCCGTGGTGGCCTGCTGCACACCGACCTGCCGACCGTGCACAGTCGCAGCATGGAAGAAGCCATCGCCAAGTGGGACATCACCCAGACCACCGATGAAGCGGTGCACCACTTCTTCAAGGCCGGTCCTGCGGGCATTCCGACGCAAACCGCGTTCAGCCAGTCGACCCGTTGGGAAACCCTGGATGACGACCGGGAAAACGGCTGCATCCGCAGCTTCGAGCACGCCTATTCCAAAGAAGGTGGCCTGGCCGTGCTGTACGGCAACATCGCCCTCGACGGTTGCGTGGTGAAAACCGCCGGCGTCGATGAGTCGATCCACGTTTTCGAAGGCAACGCGAAGATCTTCGAAAGCCAGGACAGCGCGGTGCGCGGCATCCTCGCCGACGAAGTGAAGGAAGGCGACATCGTCATCATTCGCTACGAAGGCCCGAAAGGCGGCCCGGGCATGCAGGAAATGCTCTACCCGACGTCGTACCTGAAGTCCAAAGGCCTGGGCAAAGCCTGTGCGCTACTCACCGACGGTCGTTTCTCCGGCGGTACTTCCGGTCTGTCGATCGGCCACGCTTCGCCAGAGGCAGCGGCCGGTGGCGCAATCGGTCTGGTGCAGAACGGCGACAAAGTGCTGATCGACATTCCGAACCGCTCGATCAACCTGTTGGTCAGCGATGAAGAACTGGCTGCGCGCCGGGTCGAGCAGGACAAGAAAGGCTGGAAACCGGTCGAGCAGCGTCCACGCAAAGTGACCACTGCACTGAAGGCCTACGCCCTGCTGGCGACCAGCGCCGACAAGGGTGCGGTGCGTAACAAGGCGATGCTCGACGGGATCTAAAAAAGCTCAAAGCAGCGAGCTACAAGCGGCAAGAAAGAGCAACGCGGCTCTTACTTGCAGCTTGCGGCTCCCCGCTATCAGCTGCTTTTATTGGATGTCTTCAGGCTTGACGATCACCCAGTTCTTGTCCGCCGTCACCGGCAAGCCTTCCTTGGCCTGCGCCGCGGCGTGCTTGGCCATCATGCCGTTGAGCTGAGTCATGTATTTGTCCTTGCGGTTGACCCACAGGTGGATACCGCCCTTGGCCACATCCACATCGTGGAACAGCATGTAGCCGTCGCTGCTCGGGGTGTCGCCGCCCACCAGTACCGGTTTTTTCCACTCGTCGATGTAGGTCAGGATCGCCGCGTGTTTGCCGGCCATCCAGGTCGCTGGGGTCCACAGGTACGGGGTGAGTTCGAGGCCGAGGTTGGCCTTCTCGTCATACTTGCCGGCAGTGATCTGTTTGCGCGCAGTGGTCAGCTCGCCGGTTTCGCGATTCTTCAACAACGTGGTCACGCCGATGACGTTCTGCGGTTTGACGTTGTAGCCGTACTTCGGATCGGCCGCGACCATCCGCACCAGTTCTTCGGAAGCGGCGGTCATCACGTAGACCTCGATGCCGTTCTCCATCAGCTTGTTGTACAACTCAGCCTGACCGGTAAAGACTTTCGGCGGATTAACGTCGAGTTTCTTCACCACATCGCCTTCGTAATAAGTCGCCGGCACCGGTTTGCCCGAAGCCATCAGCTCATCGACGTAGCCCTTCAGCTCTTTGAGGGTGAAGCCGGAGAACACCTGCGCCACCCACGGGTAGCAGACCATGTCGTCGACTTCGCACAGGCGATAGTAGTAACTGAACAGGCTTTCCTTGTGGTCGGCGGTGTCCTTGAACGGCATCAGTTTCAGCGAAGGATCGAGCTTGTCGCGAGTGATCAGCCCCTTGTTTTCCATGAACGGCAACAACGACTCTTCGAGGTCGTAGCGGTAACTGGTGTTGTCCATGTCGAACACCGCGTAGTTACCCTTGTTGGCGTTGGCCGCGATCATCGCGTCCAGCGCCTTGGCCTGATCCGCCGGCCAGTGCTTCAGATCGGTGGCGAATGCGTGAGCGGCCAAGCCCAATCCAAGAACCACAGCGAGCATTTTCGGTGCGAACTTCATCGGCGTTTTCTCCCTGACTGAAAGACATCGACGCTAACAAATAAGTGTGACAGTCCTCGTCTGTCAGCGAC
>NZ_QAIU01000192.1:0-1908 GCF_003061205.1 Pseudomonas sp. HMWF006 | reverse complement strand
GGTCAAAGGCCAGATGATTCTGTACAAATGCGCGGCCGATTTCCTGCCGAGCATGGTTCTGGCCAAGGGACGCTATGCGATTCCGCGTCGTGACGGGCACATCCTGATTGGCAGTACGCTGGAGCACGAAGGCTACGACAAGACGCCGACCGATGTGGCGCTGGAAAGCCTCAAGGCGTCGGCGGTCGAGTTGATTCCCGCGTTGGCGGATGCCGAGGTGGTGGGGCATTGGGCCGGGTTGCGTCCTGGCTCGCCGGAAGGGATTCCGTACATCGGCCGGGTGCCGGGGTTCGCGGGTTTGTGGTTGAACTGCGGGCATTACCGTAACGGGTTGGTGCTGGCGCCGGCGTCGTGTCAGTTGTTTGCCGATGTGATGCTGGGGCGGACACCGATCATTGATCCGGCACCGTATGCGCCTGAAGGCCGCATTTAGTCAGATATTTTTCCACGGCCTGGCAGACCGTTTTCGCCAGCAAGCCCGCACCCACAGTTGATCGTGTCGGTCACAAATCCAATGTGGGCGCGAGCTTGCTCGCGAAGGTGGCCTCAATCCAGGCCGAGTTTTTTCAACCTGTAACGCATCGACCGAAACGACAGGCTCAAGCGCTGCGCCGCCGCCGTGCGATTCCAGCGCGTCTCCTCCAGCGCCTGCAGGATCAACTTGCGTTCGACGTTCTCTAGATAATCTTCCAGGTTGTCGATTTGCGTCAGGTCGGCAATTGCGCCACCCGCTGCGCAGTTACCCTCGCTCAGGCGCAAGTCCTCAGCTTCGATCGTCCGGTTTTCACACAAGGTATGCGCCCGTTCGAGGACGTTTTCCAGCTCGCGCACATTCCCCGGAAAGCGGTAGTTCTTCAGGGTTTCCAGCGCTTGCGGGTGCAGGCGCGCCGGCGGTTGGCCGGTGTCCTTGGCCAGGCGCTTGAGCACGTGCGCCGCCAGCACTTCAATGTCATCGCGTCGTTCGCGCAAGGACGGTACGCGCAATTCGATGACGTTAAGCCGGTAATACAGATCTTGACGAAAGCGTTCGGCAGCCACTTCGGCGTCCAGATCCTTGTGGGTGGCGCACAGAATACGCACATCGACCACGGTTTCCTGTTGGCCACCGACGCTGCGCACGGCTTTTTCCTGAATCGCCCGCAGCAGTTTCACTTGCATGGACAGCGGCAGGTCCGCCACTTCATCGAGAAACAATGTGCCGCCGTGAGCTGCCTGGAACAGTCCGGGCTTGTCCTCGACCGCACCGGTAAAACTGCCTTTGCGGTGACCGAAGAATTCACTCTCCATCAATTCCGAAGGAATGGCCCCGCAGTTCACCGGCACGAAGGGCTGGCTGGCGCGCGGGCCTTGTTCGTGGATCAGCCGCGCCACCAGTTCCTTGCCGCTGCCGGACTCGCCGCTGATGTACACCGGCGCCTGGCTGCGGGCGAGTTTGTCGATCTGTTTGCGCAGATTGCGCATGGGCGACGAGTCGCCGAGCAAGCGCCGGTCAATTGAGGTGCACACGCCACCGGCCACCGGCATGCGCAAGGCGGTGCCGACCAGTTCACGCAGGCGGGTGAGGTCCACCGGTTTGGTCAGAAAGTCAAAAGCCCCGGCCTTCAGCGCGTTGATTGCGGTTTCGAGGCTGCCATACGCGGTGATCATCGCCACCGGCAGCTGTGGATAACGTTGCTGAATGTGTTGTACCAGATCCAGGCCGGTGCCATCGGGCAGGCGCATGTCGGTCAGGCACAGGTCGAAGGACTGGCGCTGCAACAGGGCCTGGGCTTCGCCGAGATTACGCGCGCTGAAGGTGTCGAGTTTCATCCGTCCCAGGGTGATTTCCAGGAGTTCGCGGATATCCGGCTCGTCGTCGACGATGAGGATTTTTTGCCGTGGGCTCGTGTTCAACTTTGTTTCCGTCCG
>NZ_QAIU01000191.1:0-12241 GCF_003061205.1 Pseudomonas sp. HMWF006 | reverse complement strand
CTGATCTTAATTGTGGGAGCGAGCTTGCTCGCGAAAGCGTCGTTACATTCAACGTTGATGTTGGATGACCGGACGCCTTCGCGAGCAAGCTCGCTCACACAGGGATCTTCATAAACTCGAGCCGGTGGTCATATCCTCCATCGCTGGGCTAAGGTGTCTGAACCACCCTGGCCCATCGAGTCCCCATGCGCTTCCTCGCCCGCACCCACCCTCGCCTGTCTGCCGCCGCCCTGTTCGGCCTCGCCACCGGTCTGCTGGCCCCCGCCGACTCCATCGTCAGCAAAATCCTCATTGGCTGGAACGCCGGTGTCTGGACTTACCTGATCCTGATGTTCTGGCTGACCGTGCGTGCCAAGGCCCCGGACGTCAAACGCATCGCCGACGTCGAAGACGAAAACGCCGGACTGGTGCTGTTGGTGGTGTGCATCGCCGCACTGGCGAGCCTTGCCACCATCACGTTCGAACTGGCGGGCAGCAAGGATCTGGAAACCAACCGCAAGCTCCTGCATTACGCCTTCACCGCCGTGACGGTGATCGGCTCATGGCTGCTGATCGGCGTGATCTTCTGCGTGCATTACGCGCGGTTGTATTACACCTGGGACGGCAAAGAGCCCGCCCTGCGTTTCGCCGAAGGGCTGACCACGCCCAACTATTGGGACTTCCTGTATTTCTCGTTCACCATTGGCGTGGCCGTGCAGACCGCGGATGTCGGGGTGGCATCGCGGGAGATGCGCAAGATCGTGCTGGCACAATCGCTGATCGGGTTTGTGTTCAATACGGCGATACTGGGATTTTCGATCAATATTGCGGCGGGGTTGTTCGGCTGAACCTGTCCCCGTGATGCCGAATACCCTTCATCAACTTATGAACGGGGGCTTCTGATTCAGTGATAATTATTTGACGCTTTGAGCGTTTAGACTCCAAGTTGCACACCGCTTTTTCGGAATACGACAATTGAGATGAGAATCGAAGAAAACGCATAAAAAAAACCAACTGTAAACTGTCAACTCTAACAGTTTACAAGGCCTACTGATCCGGGCTTCCATACGACATCCAGAATTAGGACGATACGGTCTTTGGATACTTCCAACCTTTAGACTGGAGATAACCTCATGAGCCACGCCTTAAAGTTAAATCCTGTAATTTGGCAAGCGCCTGATCCGGCATTCCTCTCTGCAACGATAAACGGCGGACCTGCAGTTCATCGGCGCGATATCAAAATCCCTGATCCTATCAACTTCGATGCTACCTCTACCCCGACACTTGAATGGAAGACTTACCCACAGGGCGAAGTTTTACTTCTGAGTGCCGGGCGCACGCACAACGGCATCACCGTTCGTTTCGAAATTGTTTTTTTTGTAAAGCCGGAATCGGGAACCTATTCGATCTCAGCGAGCAGTGACCGTAGCGCATTGACCTACTACTCAGATCCTGTGGAAGGCACTTTGCACGTGGGAGTTTCGGGTAATCTCAATCTCACGCTAACAGAAGACGAAGGAAAGCTGGAGGGTTCCTTCTTCGGAGAATTCGATCACGGTGGCGAACAGGCTGAAGAAAACTTCCCGATCGTTGGGCAATTCTTGGTCTACGGTTGTAACTGGAACACGAAGAACCCACGCTAGAGCTCGAATAAAAAAGGAAGCGTGAACGCTTCCTTTTTTTATGCTCTTGTTTTAAAAGTTATAACTCAACCCGACACTACCACCCAATTCCTGATCGACGTTGCTACCTTTGCTGGTGCCAATCTCTGCATAAACTTGCCATTTATTGTTCACCGGAACCCAGTTGATCCCACCTGTCAATTCCAGACTGGTGCTCGACAAATCATTATTGAAGTCAGTGTTGTTGACACTGACACGATTATTATTGACGAACTCGTGACTGACAGCGGCGCGCAGGCGGGGCTGCAGTTTACTGCCATTGTCCAGAATGATCTCGCGCCCGACGGTCATGCCTACCTTACCGAGCAAAGATCGGGTTTCATCACTGTTGACCTGCAGGCCGTTGTCCAGGCTGTAGTCTTTGCCCTGTACAACGGCGGCGCCGAGTTGTGCAGACGGTTCGATGAAATAACCATTGCTCAACACGATGTGCTTGCCCACCTCTACCGAACCACTCAAGCCTACGTTATTGAAGTCACCTTTCGTCCGCGTGTCATCACTGAGGGTGACCTTGACATCGTTATTGAAGCGATTGACCTTGGCCACCGTATCTATGTAATACCCGGTTGCCTGGTCATACCAGGTCAGATATGTCCCGAGGTATATGCTTTCGATCTTTCCGGAACTTCCACGAGTCAGATTAAGATTCGTTGTGCTGTAACCGCCAAAGGCGCCGATCAACCACTGACCATCGCCAAACGGTAGCGGTGCATCCACCCCTATCGAAACGCCGGTCTGATTCTGTTTGTAACCGTCGCCATAGGCATTCTTGACGTTGTAATGATTGCCATAAGTCCGCATCCAGAGACCGTAGCCACCCTCTTGGCTATCGGCGTCCGATGCGCCTGCTGAGCGAGCCTTGGGTTGAGTGCCGGCCATACGTCTGTCGCCAAGACGGGTATTGAGCGTGGTCATTTCCGAATAGATCACCGTCGGTGCCGTACCGGCGATGGCCATTGCAGTTTTGGTTCCGGTGCTCGGCGCGTTGGCATCGGGCTGCAGATACAGGCCCTCACCTTCCTTGACCAGTTTGTAAGCCAATGCCCCAACATCCACTTGACCGTTCTTCAATGCAAACTCAGCATCACCCGCAGCAATATTACCTACCTTGACCGGCGTGCCATCGACTGCATTGCTACCTGTGGCTGCTACGACCAGCTCGTGCTGGCCCGAAGCCGATTGCGTGACATTGAGAAAATCGGTCTTGCCGGTGGACAGGTCGGTGTCCATCAGAAATTGTCCGCTGCCAGACAAATTAGCAATGTCCAAACGATTGAACGCCTCATTCGCGCCCAAACGTACGCTGCCGCCCTGCAAGTTCAAACTGCCGACAGTGTTGTCGCCGACCATGTCCCATTGCGCGCCGCGGCTGATCGACATATCCCGGACACCGTTAACAGCGCCGTTGAAGATAGCACTGTTGTCCAGCGTGACTGTACCTGCGCCCCCCCCCTGTATGTCACCCGTGAGCACGCTTTGTGTGTCGAGCGAGACCGACTTTACGTTTATCAGATTGCCGTTCAGGCTAGCGTTGTTTTGCAGCAGCACGCTGGCACTTCCACCATTGGCAACGTCGACATTGCCCGTCAGGTTGCTGTTGTCGACCTGTAGTCGAGCAGCCCCGCCGTCAATCACCTCAAGGATATTCCCGTTACCTCCGATCAAATTCGAGTTGTTGCGCACATCGATCAGAACTGACTCACCGGCCGCTGTCGCGTAGTTCACGTTGATCGCGGCGCCTGTGATTCCCTCAACCGTTGAACCGTCGACCTTCAATACGCTCACGCCCGACGCCGGTATATCTTCTTCGAAAATGACCCCATTGAGGTCGCCAACAATACGACTGTTGGCGCTGACGTTGGCATTGCCACCGAACAGGCTCAGGCCTATGCCATTGGTATCCAGCGCATTCACTTTGCTGTCGATCAGATTCAACGTACTCAATGACGTAACCGCTGCGCCGTAAACACCGCCCTGTAGCGTGCTGCCGGTCACTGTCGCCGTCGAGCCGACAGAGGTAGTCGAGTCTCTCGCCAGGCTCAACGCTATCCCCTGACTGGTCAATGTGCTGCCAGTGACTGTGGCATTGCTGTCAATCAGCGAGACAGCTGTGTCAAAGCCGACGCTAGTGACTGTGGACTGGGCCAGGTTAATTCGAGCATTGGTCGAGGCCTGGATTTGCGATATGACTGCATTGTCGGCATTCAGGGCGCCACCGCCGAGCGAGATACCTAAAGTAGTCGTATGGTCGAGATTGAGCACAGCAGTGGCAGGAACAACCCACGATTCAGGGGTTACCGGGCCGGAGACCGTCTCAATATCCCCCGGCAAAAGCGTTCGCGCGAATGTCGCATCGGAAACAATCAACATGACGGCGGTGCACGAATACGCACCGACCATTTTTAAAGAGGTAAATCCCGACGCCCTTTTTAACTTCATAGCAAACTTCTCGGATAAGAGTGTGACGACGGCAGAAAGAAGGTTTCTACAGAAGTTCCAGACTGCCATCAGGACGCGGAAGGATACCGATGAGCCTTACTCATCTATGTAGGACTATTCCTCTTTTAAGCGAGAATAGTTACCTTCTTCAGCAGGAGTTATTCTTCAAACGAGTTGCGTATTTCCAAAGACCGTGCGCCGAGAGAGCATGACTCTCTCGGCGAACACGGCATTGCATATTTTTTACACTACTTATGGACTGGGAAACCATCCTGCCTCGGACTCGCAATACAGATAATCGCCATTATACAAATAGACAGTCATTTCAGTGACTACCGAAGTAGGCACTACCGACGTTGAATACCACACTTTTACATAAGCTTTATATTCATCTTGGTCGTGCGGCGGCGATGGGGGAAGCGGTAAACTTCGAACAACCGGATCATAAGGACCTACATCAAAGTACATCCCGCCGGTCTCCTCCTGAGGAGTAACTGTGCGTGTGGAGGTGAACTCGGTTTCCGCTGGAGCGGGAACAGTGTAGTCTGACTTTCGAAATCCGCGCCAGTTGAAGGTAACATCCACACCGTCAACAAGATGATCATTCTTCGGAATATAGAATCGCGCGAGTCGGTTTGCCGCTGTTTTGGTCAAACTTTTGCAAATAATGTAGTCTTCATCCGTACCCGCGTCTTCTAGCGGTCTCACAAACTCAGGCGCATCGAGTACGATGACTACGGTATTTACCTCCAGCGTTGTTTTCACTGCCTTCTGTAAGTTATTGCGATTCGGGTTTTCCAACTCCCACCATATCTGCTTTGTTCCCAGACCACCTGGACCAACAATACTGTAAGGCAAGTCGAGTTCGATGATGGTGTTGACATTGGCGATGGTCAACGACTCCGACGTCACAACGACTTCGCCAGCGTCCCCAAGATATCGAACGGTGACCAGATCTCCGGGTTCCGGGTCCGGCCACGTGCCGCCATCTGTAGGCGACAGGTCAATAAAGATGGTGGCGGTCTCATTGGCATCCTGCGGACCCAGTTTGTTGTCTTCAGCAGGAGGTTGTCCCCGCACGACAAGCGGCTTCAGCAAAGGATTGTCTTCGTCGGGCGGATTGGTCGGGTCAATAGGATAAGGGTTGCCGACCACAGAGTAGTCCGTGTCTACCGATATCGACGCGTTGCTGATAGACCGGCCACCGCGCATTAAATCCGCTCTGACCGTCACTGGGACAACGTAGTTTGTTCCGCTCTGATTGGTAAAGTACTCATCGCCCAACTTCGACCAGGGAATGGTGAACGTCAGCGAAGTATTTGTCCCGAATGTAAGATCCTGCGCCGCTTGCCCGCCCCAGGTAAGGCTGAGCTGATCGGTAGGGAGCGTATTCAACGGGCGATTCACAACAACCGTTACACCGTTAGCTGAACGCACATCGTCCAGATCGATCAAATTGTCATCGACTGCGAACGGGACGATGGGAGGCGCGAGGACCGGCAGCGGCAGGAACTGCACGTTCCTGAAACTGGCCGACCAAGCGCTGACATTGTCGGCCAGATCCGTCAACTTGAACCAGATTTGTAC
Organism: Pseudomonas sp. HMWF006; assembly: GCF_003061205.1. Lineage (NCBI taxonomy): Bacteria > Pseudomonadati > Pseudomonadota > Gammaproteobacteria > Pseudomonadales > Pseudomonadaceae > Pseudomonas > Pseudomonas sp. HMWF006. The sequence continues at coordinate 6,554 of NZ_QAIU01000191.1, read as the reverse complement.
TCGACCCGTTGTAACCGCACGCAACGTCGCCAATGGAATTTCCACTTCACCGCTCAGGGGAATAGCCGCGTCATGCACTGGATTCACACTAGGCGGCTCGGTACGAGTTTCCGCCGCATAAAGGGTCAACCGGTCAGTCGCCAGATGATTGGGATAAGTGGTGTTAATCGCAACTTTCAAACCGTTCGGGTTGGCTGCCGCCCACGCATCATCGATTGTGAGAGCAGGGTTTGCAGCGTTAGGGAAGGTCACCAGCGGAATGCCTTTCGTACCTGGGGTTGTTCCCGGAATGGCACCAGTCTGACTCGGTTTAGCCTGCCATGGTGCAGTTCGGTCGATGAAAAATTGCATGACCGTGGACGACAGTTGATTCAGATTTCCTTGATACAGGGCGATCCTGACCCAGATGGGCGTCGGCCCAGCCGACGTCGCATCTTCACCCAGATATCGGGCTGGCACACTCACAGGAAAAATGATTGGCCTGTTCGCAGCCGGCCCCAGAGGCACTCGAGGAAGCGTGTCGAAATCACTATCGCTCGGAATGGGGGGAGGCTGAGTACGGGTAACCTGCACAGCCACCGTGTCTCTGTCATGCCCTACGTCCCAGGTATTCGTGGCGATGATCAGCCCAAGATCGCGCCCCGCAGGTATTGCGCCGAACGGAATCAAATTTTTACCTGTGTCGCGCCCATCCGGTAACTCCGGGGTAGGCGCAGCCAAAATGCCCACTAGTGACTCTGACGCTGCTGTTTTAATACTTGTCATGTACTTTCTCCATTGCGTAGAAAATGTCTTCAACCCATGCATCTTCGACAATGGCGAACGCCGCCAACTGCAGTCGTGATATCGCTGCCACTATTACGCTCTGATCAAGGCATCCAACTTGAGTCAGCGCAATATTCGATTTTTCCCGGAATTACCCTGCCTCCCCGAATTACCCTTCTTTGCGGAATTACCCTGTCTACTTTCACCAGCCCGGTAAAAGACCGAAATATTGGGACTCCATTTCGCAACAACTGGTAATTGACGGTCGCTGAAGCGTTGCTTCGCATCGGCTCTATATGTGAGGCAAATGGTTTTATCACCAACTTTACCGCTTGTTTGTTTACAACATCAGTTACAACCTCATTGAATTCGAACTCTGGCGTTAATTGTTCTGTATGTTGTCCTGGTCCGTTTAGAGAGCCCCATGCTTGCCAATAAACTCTGAGGACATCGTTGAGATTAAATAAATCATCAAAAGGAATCTCGACGCGCACCCCTTCCCAGATAAACAAGGACTCCGGATCGTCGGGATAATTTTTATCACAACCGATATACCCCCAAATGTCTGCGTCGGGAAAATCCGCCTCTTTCAAACGTTGCGGTGGCGCAACGATTGCATATGTCAGGCGTCGTTTATCCGACGTCGTAGGGTTGGTCGAAAGGACCGTATAAAACAACTCAAACGTCGCCACATCCGGTAGTTTCTCGGGAGCCACTGAAATACGAAACTCCACAGCGTCGTCCGCGACCCCATATTCGGCCCGGGCGACAACATCGGGGTTACCGACAATGAAGATCTCGACACGGTCTTTGCGCTCGCCAGAAACAGGAAAACTCAGCCAGCGGTCAATCACGCAGACGATGCCGACTTGTTTTGCGTCCGGCGGCAATGTTCCGGCTGGATCTTGGGGGTCAACTCCGTCCACTCGCGGAAGGCTCAGGAGCACAGCGGAATTCAATGTGCTGCTGGCAGTAATGGGCACTTTGGTCGGCATGGAATTTCTCACTGGCTGGTCATTTTGGCCTGAAGAAATTAAGCGCTGCTATTCGGAAACTGCCTACTGTCAGATCTGACAGGTCAAGTAACCGTCTGTCGGAAATTCAGCTTGCCATGAATGCTTTTGACGTATTTGAAGGTTGACGAGCCAGGGTTTGATAGTGTCTTCTGAAACCGGTTTCAGCGGTATTTCATATTGAAACGCTACCCTCCAAAAATAAGGTCTACCGAATTGAACGTCCTTTCCGCCGCTCAGCGCAGCCGCGTCACCATGCTTGATGTTGCCAGACGCGCAGGCGTGTCCAAGGCCAGCGTCTCGCGCTTCATCGGCGATGATCGCGCCCTGCTCTCCGATGCCATTGCCTTGCGCATCGAGCAGGCCATCAGCGAACTCGGCTACCGCCCCAACCAAATGGCTCGCGGCCTGAAACGTGGGCGCACGCGCCTGATCGGCATGCTGGTCGCCGATATCCGTAACCCTTATTCGATTGCCGTGATGCACGGGGTGGAAACCGCTTGCCGGGCGCACGGCTATAGCCTGGTGGTGTGCAACACCGACCGCGATGACGAACAGGAACGCCAGCACCTGGCGCTGTTGCGCTCGTACAACATCGAAGGGCTGATCGTGAACACGCTGGGCCATCACCGTGACGAGTTGCATGAACTGCGTCGTGAGATGCCGCTGGTGCTGGTGGATCGCAAGGTCGACGGGCTGGACAGCGACATGGTCGGGCTGAATAACTCGCAAGCCGTGGAGATGGCGATCAGGCATTTGGAGCAGCGTGGATATCGGAATCTGGTACTGGTGACTGAACCGTATGACGGCACCAGTTCGCGGATCGAGCGGGTCAGCAGTTTTCAGGCACAGATTGCCCAGCGCTCGGCGCTGACCGGGGCGGTGCTGGAAACCGGCGATGACCTGAGCGCACAACTTCAAATCTTCTTGAATACCCCCGGCAATGGCCCGAAAGCGCTGTTTTGCGCCAATGGCGTGGCGGCGTTGGCGACCACGACGGCGTTGCGGGCGATGGGGGCGCGGTTGTTTGAGGATGTCGGGCTGATTGCCCTGGATGATCTGGATTGGTATCCATTGGTGGGCAGCGGGATTACTGCGCTGGCTCAGCCGACGGCAGAGATTGGCGCGCGGGCGTTTGAGTGTCTGCTCAAGCGCTTGCGTGGGGATGATGAAATGGCGCGGGTGGTGGATTTTGCACCGGTGCTGGTGGAGCGTGGGTCGACCCGTGAGGTTGCTGGTGTTTGATCTGACGCTATCGCTGGCAAGCCAGCTCCCACAGTGTTCGAGTCGTACACAAAGGCTTGGTACACCTCTAAACCTGTGGGAGCTGGCTTGCCAGCGATGAGGCCCAGAAGGACACCACAGAAACACCTGATATTTTTTTTGAACAAAAATGAAACCGGTTTCAGAGGTCAATAACAATGAATAAACCCGCCGTTTCCATCAGTCTGTCCAGCTACGGTGCCGAGCTCGTGCGCCAGCGCGGGCAGGATTTTTTCATCGACGTGCTCGCCGCCGCCGGTGCCGATCGCATCGAATGGCGCGAAGAATTACTGACCCGCGAAGTGCCCGCGCAACTGAGCGCCGCCACTCAAGCGCAGGGCCTGCAAAGTATTTATTCCTCGCCCACTGAGCTGTGGCTCGCCGGCCAGTCGCGGCCCAATCCTGAGCTGATCAACGCGCTGCAAAACGCCGAAGCGTTCGGCTCGAAATGGCTGAAGGTTTCTCTCGGCTACTTCACCGATAACAATGATCTGCAAGCCCTGGCCGAACGCTTGAAGCTCAGCCCGGTGCAGTTGCTGGTGGAAAACGACCAGACCCTGCACGGCGGGCGCATCGAACCGTTTCAGCGTTTCTTCGCCGCCGTCGAGCAGCACAACTTGCCGATCAAAATGACCTTCGACATCGGCAACTGGCAGTGGCAGGACCAGTCCGCCGCGAATGCTGCGCGCCTGTTGGGCCGGCACGTCGGTTACGTGCATTGCAAAGCCGTTGCCCGCCGCCCGGACGGCAAACTGGTGGCGGTGCCGCCGGCCGTCAGTGACCTGCATCTGTGGGAACAACTGTTGCGGCACATGGCCCAAGGCGTTATGCGCGCCGCCGAATATCCGTTGCAGGGCGAGGATCTGGTGCAACTGACCACCGAGCACGTCGCCGCCCTCGCCCGCCTCGGCCAATCGCGTCTGGAGCCTGCTCATGTCTGAGATCGATATTCTCTCGTTCGGCGAAACCATGGCGATGCTGGTCGCCGAGCAGACCGGTGATCTGGCGGCGGTCGAGCACTTTCACAAGCGTATCGCCGGGGCCGACAGCAATGTCGCGATCGGGCTGTCGCGCCTGGGTTTCAACGTCGCGTGGCTGAGCCGGGTCGGCAATGATTCGCTCGGGCGCTTTGTGGTCGAGACCTTGATCAAGGAGGGTCTGGACTGCAGTCACGTCGACGTCGACAAACAGCACCCGACCGGTTTCCAGTTCAAATCGCGCAATGACGATGGCAGCGACCCGCAGGTCGAGTATTTCCGGCGCGGTTCGGCGGCCAGTCATCTGTCCCCCCAGTCGATCACGGCCAGCCTGTTGAGCGCCCGCCATCTGCATGCGACTGGCATCCCGCCGGCGCTATCGGCCTCGACGCGGGAGATGTCCTTTGAACTGATGACACGCATGCGCAATGCCGGGCGCAGCGTGTCGTTCGATCCCAATCTGCGTCCGAGCCTGTGGGCCAGCGAGCGCGAGATGATCGGCGAGATCAACCGCCTCGCCGCCCTCGCCCATTGGGTGCTGCCGGGTTTGAGTGAAGGCCGTTTGCTCACTGGTTTCGAAGACCCGGCGGACATTGCTGCGTTTTATCTCGATCAAGGTGCCGAAGCGGTAGCGATCAAGCTTGGGCCGCAAGGCGCTTATTACCGCACGCATCTGGATGAGGGGTTTGTCGCCGGGGTGCCGGTGGCGCATGTCGTCGACACGGTCGGTGCCGGTGATGGTTTTGCGGTGGGGATGATCAGTGCCCTGCTTGAGCACCAGAGTTTTGCCGAGGCGGTGCAGCGTGCGAACTGGATTGGCAGTCGGGCGGTGCAGAGTCGCGGGGATATGGAGGGCCTTCCAACCCGGGCTGAACTCTTCAGCGAATTTGAGGCCGCCATCGCTGGCAAGCCAGCTCCCACAAGGGTTGGTGGTGGCAATGCAATCTTTGACATACCCGAGATCCCTGTGGGAGCTGGCTTGCCAGCGATGAGGCCCTGACAGGCAACCGATTCATTGAACCTGCTGCGACAAAAACAACAAGCTCAGGAGCAAGACCATGAAAACCGCAACCCTCGCCGCCCGTCGCTGGTGGTACATCATGCCGATTGTGTTCATCACCTACAGCCTGGCGTATCTGGATCGCGCCAACTACGGCTTCGCCGCCGCATCGGGCATGGCCGAAGACCTGATGATCACCCCTGGCCTGTCTTCGTTGCTCGGGGCGCTGTTCTTCCTCGGCTACTTTTTCTTCCAGGTGCCCGGTGCGATCTATGCGCAAAAGCACAGCGTGAAGAAACTGATTTTCGTCAGCCTGATCCTTTGGGGCGGCCTCGCCACCCTGACCGGCGTGGTCTCCAACGCCTATTGGCTGATCGTCATCCGCTTCATGCTCGGCGTGGTCGAAGCGGCGGTGATGCCGGCGATGCTGGTGTATCTGTGCCATTGGTTTACCCGTGCCGAACGCTCACGGGCCAACACCTTCCTGATCCTCGGCAACCCGGTGACGATGCTGTGGATGTCGGTGGTTTCGGGCTATCTGGTGCAGCATTTCAGCTGGCGCTGGATGTTCATCATCGAAGGCCTGCCGGCGGTGCTCTGGGCGTTTATCTGGTGGCGCCTGGCCGATGATCGGCCGGCGCAGGCCAAGTGGCTCAACGACCAGGAAAAGCACGATCTGGAGAGTGCGCTGGCGGCTGAACAGGTCGGGATCAAAGCGGTGAAGAATTACGCCGAGGCGTTCCGCTCGCCGAAGGTGATCGTCCTTGCGCTGCAGTTTTTCTGCTGGAGCATCGGCGTTTACGGCTTTGTGCTGTGGCTGCCGTCGATCCTCAAGGCTGGCGCACAAATGGACATGATCGAGGCCGGCTGGCTGTCGGCGCTGCCGTACCTGGCGGCAGTGATCGGCATGCTCGCGGTGTCGTGGGGCTCGGACAAACTGCAAAAACGCAAACGCTTTGTCTGGCCGCCGCTGCTGATCGCGTCCATCGCTTTCTACGGCTCTTACGCCTTGGGCACCGAGCATTTCTGGTGGTCGTACACGCTGCTAGTGATTGCCGGTGCCTGCATGTACGCGCCGTACGGACCGTTTTTCGCCATCGTTCCGGAGATTCTGCCGGCCAACGTGGCGGGTGGTGCGATGGCGTTGATCAACAGCATGGGCGCGCTCGGTTCGTTCGGCGGTTCGTATCTGGTCGGCTACCTCAATAGCTCCACCGGTTCGCCCGGTGCGTCGTACCTGCTGATGAGCGGCGCGCTGATGTTATCGGTGGTGCTGACGATTTTTCTCAAGCCCGGCGCAAGCGATCGCGTCGTGGCCAAAGCCGCTGCCACGCGTCCCGTGCCGGCTCATTCCTGAAGAGATGCTTGCCATGAAAAAACACGTTGTGTTGTACAAGAAACTCTCGCCAGTGCTGATGGCGCGACTGCACGAACGGTTCGACGTGACGCTGATCGACAGCCTCGACAGCGACGGCCTGATGAAACTGCGCGACGCCCTGCCCGGCGCCCACGGTTTGCTTGGCGCCAGTCTGAAAC
>NZ_QAIU01000190.1:4042-7543 GCF_003061205.1 Pseudomonas sp. HMWF006 | reverse complement strand
GCGCAACACCGACGGTTTTGTGGAAACCTTTGCCGCCGCCCTGCTCGCCCGCATTGGCGAAGAGGCGCCCGGGGTACGCCTGCGCTTTGTGCAAAAAGCCGACAAGGACAGCACGCCGCTGCGCGAAGGCCGGGTGGACCTGGAGACGGGTGTGGTCGACGACACCACGGATCCGACGTTGCACAGCCGCATCCTGTTTCAGGATCACTGGATCGGGGTGGTGCGTGAGGGGCATCCGTTGAGCGCGGGCAAGATCAGCAGCAAACGCTTTGCCGGTGGCGAACACATTCTGATCTCGCGACGCGGGCGCAGCAGCGGTCCGGTGGACGAAGCATTACTCGCCTTTGGCCTGACGCGGGACATCGTCACCTCGTTCGGTGGATTCTCCGCAGCGCTGACGCTGGTGCGTGAATCAGACCTGATCGCCACAGTGCCGGAACGTCACACGAGCAAACTGCGCAGCGGCCTGCACAGTTTCGCCCTGCCCTTCGAGATGCCGCCGATCAGCGTGTCCATGCTCTGGCACCCGCGCATGGACGCTGACCCGGCGCACCGCTGGCTGCGCCATTGCGTGCGCGAAGTCTGTGCCTAACGCGCATCACCGCCGGCGGGGTTATAGAACAGGAATTTGCCGGTCTCGGCCGTCTTGCGGTATTCCTTGGCCCAACTCGGATGGACGTTGCGATCATGGAAATACAACGCGCCGTGGGTGCGATCCTTGAGCTGACGATTGAGGGCCTTGCCGGCGATTTCCTTGGCCAAGGCGTATTCGCTATCTTCCTTGACTTGATCCGGCTTGCCATCGCACCACCAGGAAAACTGGCAGCTCTTGGTTTCCGAGCCTTGTTTGACCACGGCACACACCGTGTCAGGGAACCCTTCGTGGCCGAGGCGGTTCATCACCACACTCGCCACCGCTTCCATTTCCGGGGTGTCCTTGCCCTTGGCTTCCCAATAGATACTGCGCGCCAGGCAGGTGAGCGGATCGTCCAGCGGCGCCGCGCCGGCCGGGTCAACCGCCTGGGCTTCGGTCGGGGTGATGGCCTCGGATCTGGGCGCCGGGGCCGCACTGACCTGGTCAGCGGCTTTCTCTTCGAGCACCTGGGCTTTTTCTTCAGCCTTCGCCTTGATCGGAGCCTGATCGGTGGCCCCCGCCAAGCCAGTCAACAGCATTAACGCGAAACAGCCAGCCAACGCTTTCAATCCCATGTCAGTTCTTCCGGCAGCGCCCGGTCCGGGCAAGGTGTTACGTCGGGGAGACACCCGGATTCCGGGGTCTTCGGAGAGTGTAGACGGCAAATACTTCGACAAAGTTGCGTAGAAAAAAGCGCCGGATGAAGAAAAAGACATTGCGTCTACCGGGGGCCTTTCGCGCATCATGGGCGCACTCAGCTCAAGGGAGATTTCCATGCGCTTCATGCCATCCGTTTTGCGTTTTGCCGCGTTGTCCGTCGGCCTGGTGCTGGCCATTCCGGCCATGGCCGCCGATGAGTCGCAATTGATCGAGTCGATCAACAGCTACCGCAGCCAACCGCAGCGCTGCGGCAGCCAGGCGTCCACTGAACTGCCGCCGCTGTCGGCCGATCCGCGGCTGCGCTTGCCGGCCACCGGCATGGTTGATCTGCAACAGGCCATGGCCAGCGCCAGTTACCCGATGGTCAATGTCCAGGCAATCACGCTCAACGGCCCGCGCGATGCGGCGTCGGCGATGAAGGCGATTCAGGAGAGTTTCTGTCAGGTGGTGCTCGATCCGCAGTTCGTCGATGTCGGCGTCAGCCGTGCCGACCGCGACTGGCGCATTGTGCTGGCGCGGCCGTTGCTGTCGGCCAGGCTGGGGGATGCGCAGAGTGAGGGGCAGAAGTTGCTGAGCGAACTCAACGCCGCCCGCAGCAAGGCCCGTCAGTGTGGCGGTCAGTCCTTCAGCGCTGCCGCACCGCTGGCGTGGAACGCGACGTTGGGCACGATCGCCCAGGATCACAGCCGTGACATGGCCAACAACAATTACTTCGACCACAAGGACCGCGACGGCCGCACCCCCGGCGATCGCGCGGAACTCGCCGGGTACAGCGGCCAACTGGTCGGCGAAAACATCGCCGCCGGCCAGGACACCGTGGGCAAAGTCGTCGAGGGCTGGCTGGCCAGCCCTGGCCATTGCGCCAACCTGATGAACCCGCAATACAAGGAACTCGGCGCGGCCTATGCGACCGATCCGAAGAGCAGTGCGGGGATTTACTGGACCGCGATGTTTGGCGCGCAGTAACTCTTTGGCGCAACGTCATTGCTGCAGGAGCGAGTCTGCTCAGGGGGCTTTCACAGCGCCTGAGCAGGCTCGCACCGGAGGGCTTCACCTCAAGATGCAGCCCGGTATCTCAAGCGCCAAAAACCCTTCATTACCAACCCTTGTAAACCTGACGACGCCAATTCGGCGAAAAACATTTCATCATCGACGGGATCAATCAGCCGTTCAGAAACAGTGATTGGACGGTACTCAACGCAGCCCCTAACCTGCGCGGGCCAATCCCCTTCGACAGGGGTTTCCACTCTTGCGAGGCTGTCATGTCAGAACGCGTCTTGATCGATGGTTACAACCGCCGCGTCGACTATCTGCGCATGTCAGTCACCGACCGCTGCGATTTCCGCTGCGTGTATTGCATGGCCGAGGACATGCAGTTTCTGCCACGTCAGCAAGTGCTGACCCTGGAGGAAATCTATCAACTGGCGCAAAGCTTCGTCGCACTGGGCACGCGCAAGATTCGCCTGACTGGCGGCGAGCCGCTGATCCGTCCGGGCGTGGTCAAACTGTGCGAGCAGATCGCCGCCCTGCCCGGCCTGCGCGAACTGTGCATGACCACCAACGGCTCGCAGCTGGGCAAACTCGCCGCGCCGCTGTTCGACGCCGGGGTCAAGCGCTTGAATATCAGCCTCGACAGCCTCGACCCCGAGCGCTTCAGACAAATGACCCGCACCGGCGATCTGGCGCAGGTGATCAACGGCATCAATGCCGCGCGCAAGGCCGGTTTCACCCGCACTAAACTCAACGTCGTGGTGATACAGGGGCGCAACGATCAAGAGGTCAACGACCTGGTGAGCTTCGCCATCGACCACCAGCTCGACATCGCCTTCATCGAGGAAATGCCGCTGGGGATCATCAGCGAACACAGCCGCGCCGAGTCGTTTTTTTCCAGTGCGCAGGTACGCCAGAAGATTGCCGAGCGCTACACCCTGATCGACTCGGCCGAATCGACCCAGGGCCCGTCGCGCTACTGGCGACTGGCCGAGGCGCCGGAGATACGCCTGGGGTTTATCTCGCCACACAGCCACAATTTCTGCGGCACCTGCAACCGCGTGCGACTGACCGTTGAGGGGCGCCTGCTACTGTGTCTGGGTAACGAGCATTCAGTGGACTTGAAAGCGGTGCTGCGCGCCCATCCGGGGCAACCGCAACGGCTGGAGAACGCCATCATCGAGGCGATGAAGCTCAAGCCATACCGGCATAACTTC
>NZ_QAIU01000190.1:0-4032 GCF_003061205.1 Pseudomonas sp. HMWF006 | reverse complement strand
GCGTCACCGGGACCGTCCAGCATGATCATCCGACCCAAGGTCAACCAGTTCGCCATTCTCTTCACCCTCAAGGGGTCGATTGCCAAACGCATCGCCCTGCGCACGCTGATGGTCACCCTGCTGGCGTCGGCCATCGTCCTGATTGAAATACTCCACCCAAGCAACTTCACCAAGGTCAACGCCACGCCGTTCACCTTGCTCGGGCTGTCGCTGTCGATCTTCATGAGTTTTCGCAACAACGCCTGCTACGACCGCTGGTATGAGGCGCGCAAGGCCTGGGGCGACGTGCTGGTGCACATTCGCTCGGTGATTCGCGAAACCCATGTCATCCGCGAGTCCGCCGAGCGCAAACCGTTACTGCTCAACCTCTGCGGGTTTGCCCACGCGCTGAATGCGCGGTTGCGCCGGGAAAGCGAGGCAGCGGCCAGCAGTGCCTGGATCACACCGAAACACGATGCGCAGGTGCCGGATTACAGCGGGCGGATTCTGCAGCAGGTCGGCCAGCAATGCTCCGACCTGCATCAGAACGGCGAACTGAGCGAATGGCGCTACATGCTGCTGGCCAACCACCTGACCAGCCTTACCCAGGCGCAAGCGGTCTGCGAACGGATCAAGAACACCCCGTTGCCCTTCCCCTACACCCTGCTGCTGCACCGCACGATCTACCTGTTCTGCATCCTGTTGCCGTTCGCCATGGCCGAGCCGCTGGGCTGGCTGACGCCGCTGTTCACGGCGATTGTCAGCTACACGTTCTTTGGCCTCGACGCGATTGCCGATGAACTGGAAGACCCGTTCGGCCGCGACGAAAACGACCTCGCGACCGACTCGCTGGTGCGCACCATAGAGCGCGACATCCTCAGCGAACTGGGCGTGACCGACCTGCCGCCGATGCTGCTGCCAGTGGACTATGTACTGAGCTGAATCCTGCGCCCATGACACCCAAAAACCAGTGGGAACTGGCTTGCCAGCTGCCACAGGTTACCTACCGTTTCACTCTCGCCAACCACACTTTCGAGCGGCTCTTTCGCGGAACCTCACCGCGCTGAGAGCCCCTTGAACCGTGAGTGACAGAGCCGATCCATCGCCCTTTGAACGCTTGCGATTGGACGAATGCGCCATCAGATGAGATCGTCGCACCCTGCGCGTTTCACGCGCCTTGCGCCTCTGCGTCAATACTCAATCCAAATTCCCGTCGAGCAGGTGCCATCGTGGACATCAAACAACTCAAGTTCCTGATCGCACTGGACGAAACCCGACACTTCGGCCAGGCCGCCGCCCGCTGCCATATCACCCAGCCGACCCTGTCGATGCGCCTGCGCAACCTGGAAGACGAGCTGGATCTGGTGTTGGTCAATCGGGGCCAGCGCTTCGAGGGTTTCACTCAGGCCGGCGAACGTGTGCTGGCCTGGGCGCGCACGCTGCTGGCGGCACATGATGGGTTGTTCGCCGAAGCGGCGGCGTGTCGCGGGCAACTGGTCGGTAGCTTGCGCCTGGGCCTGGTGCCACTGAGCAACTTCAATCCAGTCAATTACATTCAGGCGTTGTCCGGCACGTATCCGGAACTGAAATTCAGCCTGTCCTCGCTGAGTTCCGACGAGATCATCGCCGGTCTTGGCAACAATCAACTCGACCTCGGCGTGTGTTATCTCGACCACGTCAACCCGAGCTATTTCGAGTTCTTCGAGATCAGCGAAACCCGCGTCGGCCTGCTGTACGACAACCGTCACTTCCAGTTCGAAGGCAATGAAATGAGCTGGCAGGATGCAGCGGAACTGCCACTGGGGATGATCACCACCGGCATGCATTACCGCAAATCCATTGACCTGAGCTTCCGTAGCCGTGGCCTCAATCCGCAGCCGATCCTGGAAAGCGATTCGACCTATCAGCTGTTGCAGGCGATTCACCAGGGTTTCTGCTGCTCGATCATGCCGCTGGACAGTGGTCTGGAAGCACCGATCGAACACCTATCGTTCATGAACCTGCCGGATGCCAGTGTGCTGGCCCCGCTGGGGCTGGTGATGCGCAAGACCGAACCACGTTCGGCGATTGCCGAGAAGTGTTTTGCCGAGGCGCGCAAGATGTTCGGGATTGAAGCGCCGGTTGTTTGAGTGACCGATCCAGACGGTGATGCCGGATGATCGGGGCGTTCAAGATATTTCACATTCATCGTTTACAGCTCCCGAGGTTCCCCCTTACTATCCGGGCACACCGGTCGACGGGATTGCCCCGCCACCGACGCTTTCCGCCAACGGAAACACGCGTTATGAGTACGTCACCACAACAACTAAAATCGTTGAACGTCTCCGCAGTGTGCGCCCCCTGTCACAGGGGCCGCGCATGAATCGCATCGTCAATCTGCCCATGGCCCTGCGCCGTTCCAAGCTGCGTCACTCCGCACGCCCGCCGGATATCGCCTGCTGATTCCGCCAGTCAGTCAAGATCCGAATTGTGGCGAGGGAGCCTGCTCCCGCTGGACTGCTTAGCAGTCCCCTGCCTTTGAATCGAAAAGCGAGAGCCGCTTCGCGCCTCAGCGCGAGCAAGCGCCCTCGCCACAGGTTCTGTGTCACCTCTGACTGATCTGCACTCGAAATCCCTGCCAGGACGCCCTCCCTGCGTCCGGCCCGAATCTGCGCGCCTGTGCGGCGCCCTCGTGAGTGATTGACCATGAAATTCGCAGCCATTGAAGACGCACGCCTGTTTCTCGACCAAAACCCTGATATCGACATGATCGAGCTGTTTATCCTCGACGCCAACGGCGTGCCGCGCGGCAAGCTGTTGCACCGCGAGGAATTGCTCGCCGTCTATGAAAGCGGCCGCCCGCTGCCAAGCACCATTCTCGGCCTGACCGTACAGGGCGAGGACGTGGAAAACTCCGGTCTGGTCTGGGACGTCGGCGACATCGACTGCCGCGCCTACCCGCTCGAAGGCAGTCTGGTGCGCCTGCCGTGGCGGCAGATTCCCACCGCTGCGGTGCAAGTCAGCATGCACCCGACCGAGGGCATGCCCGCCAGCATCGCCGACCCGCGCCATTTGCTGATCAGGATCATCGACGGTCTCAAGGCCGAGGGTTATCACCCGGTGATGGCCTGCGAACTGGAGTTCTATCTGCTCGACGCCAAACGCGATCACAACGGTCGCCCGCAACCGGCGCTGGATGCCGACGGTGGCCGACCGCGACACACGCAGGTCTACGGTTTGCGCGAACTTGAGCAGATCGAACCGTTCCTCGCCGACCTCTACAGCGCCTGCAAACTGCACGGCATTCCGGCGCGCACGGCGATCTCCGAATACGCACCGGGCCAGGTGGAAATCACCCTCGAACACGGCGATGCACTGCAGGCGATGGATCAGGCAGTGCGCTACAAGCGCCTGGTCAAAGCCGTGGCGCACAAGCACGGCATGCAGGCGACGTTCATGGCCAAGCCGTTCGATGATCTGGCCGGCACCGGCATGCACATGCACGTCAGCCTGGCCGATGGCGAGGGGCGCAACCTGTTCGCCTCCGAGGATCCGGCCGGCACCCCACTGCTGCGCACGGCAATTGGCGGCATGCTCGCCTCGCTGCTCGATTCGCTGCTGCTGTTCTGCCCCAACGCCAACTCCTACCGGCGCTTTCAGGCCAACAGCTACGCGCCACTGGCGCCGACCTGGGGCGTCGACAACCGCACCGTCAGCCTGCGCGTACCCGGTGGCCCGGCCAATACCCGACACATCGAACACCGCATCTGCGGCGCCGACGCCAACCCGTACCTGGCCGCAGCGGCGATCCTGGCCGGCATCCATCGCGGCATTCGTGAAAATCTCGATCCGGGCGCACCGGTCGAGGGCAACGGCTATGCGCAGGCGAAGGAATTGCTGCCGACCGATTGGCTGACGTCACTGCAAGCGCTGGAGAATTCTGCGTGGGCGCGGGATGCCCTGGGCCAGGAATTTCTCGGCGTGTACCTGGCGGTGAAACGCGCCGAGTACCGGCAGTTCATGGCCGAGGTGGGTGAGCAGGATTGGCGCTGGTATTTGACCGAAGCCTGAAGT
>NZ_QAIU01000189.1:3649-16058 GCF_003061205.1 Pseudomonas sp. HMWF006 | reverse complement strand
GGATGGAGACGCGGGGCAAGACGCTGGAGGAGCTGACTGAAACCCAAGTCGCAGGCTGAACACAAATCCAATTGTAGGAGTGAGCCTGCTCGCGATGGCGGTGTGTCAGATACAGATGTTTCGACTGATACGACGCGATCGCGAGCAGGCTCACTCCTGCAAAGGGTTATGCGCTGAGGTTTACGGTTTTATCAGACGCGCATCCAGGCTGTTTTGCGCCAGGCGCTTGGCTTGATCCTGGGTCATGCCCAGGTGTTCGTGCAACGCCTGGAAGTTCTCGGTGACATAACCGCCGAAGTACGCCGGGTCATCGGAGTTCACCGTGACCTTCACCCCACGCTCGAGCATATCGAGGATGTTGTGCTGCGACATATGATCGAACACGCAGAGCTTGGTGTTCGACAGCGGGCACACGGTCAGCGGGATCTGCTCGTCGATGATCCGCTGCATCAGGCGCTCGTCCTCGATGGCGCGCACGCCATGGTCGATGCGCTGGATTTTCAGCAGGTCGATCGCTTCCCAGATGTACTCCGGCGGACCTTCTTCACCGGCGTGGGCTACGGTCAGGAAACCTTCGTGGCGAGCACGGTCGAACACCCGCTGGAATTTGCTTGGCGGGTGGCCCATCTCGGAACTGTCGAGGCCGACGGCAACGAAGGCGTCACGGAACGGCAGCGCCTGATCGAGGGTTTTCTGTGCTTCGTCTTCGCTCAGGTGGCGCAGGAAACTGAGGATCAAGCCGCTGGTGATGCCCAGTTGCTGCTCGCCATCCTTCAGCGCCGCGGCGATACCGTTGAGCACCACTTCGAACGGGATGCCCCGGTCGGTGTGGGTCTGCGGGTCGAAGAACGGCTCGGTGTGAATCACGTTCTGCGCCTTGCAGCGCAACAGGTAGGCCCAAGTCAGGTCGTAGAAATCCTGGGAGGTGCGCAGCACGTCGGCGCCCTGGTAATACAGGTCGAGGAATTCCTGCAGGTTGTTGAAGGCGTAAGCCTTGCGCAGGGTTTCGACGTCGCTCCACGGCAGGGCGATCTTGTTGCGTTCGGCTAGGGCGAACAGCAGCTCGGGCTCCAGCGAGCCTTCCAGGTGCAGGTGCAGTTCAGCCTTGGGCAAGGCGTTGAGCCAGTCGTACATATGCTTTTCTCATCAGGTGCAATGACGGCATTCTACAGATGCTCGCCGAAACAATTGGCAAAACCTGACCAAGCGATCCATCAGACCGCTTCCGGCTCGCGACGATAGGCGTAGGTGTCGGCAAAGCGCGACAGCAGGAATTCGGCGCAGGTGGTGGTCGGATATTTCGCCGGGTGTTGTGAGTCCTGGCAACCGGGCAGGCATTCGATGCGGGTGTCCGGGTGCGGCTCGGCGAAGAACGGCATCGAGTAGCGATCCACCCCCAGCGGGCTGATCACCCGGTGCGGTGTCGAGCGATAACGGTCGTTGCTCCAGCGCGCCATCATGTCGCCGAGGTTGACCACGAAGGTGCCTTCGATGGGCGGCGCATCAATCCAGTCGCCATTGACGTTTTTCACCTGCAGGCCGCCGGCGCTGTCCTGATAGAGCAGGGTGATGCAGCCATAATCGGTGTGCGCCCCGGCGCCTTGCTGCTCGGCGCTGCTGGCGGTGTGGCGCGGCGGGTAGTGGATCATGCGCAGCACGCTGACCGGCTCATTGAAGCGCGAGTCGAAGAAATCACGCTCGATGCCCAGCGCAATGGTCATCGCCCGCAACAGGGTTTGCGCCAGCGCCTGCATGTCGAGGTAATGCTGCTCCATCAAGGCTTCCCAGCCTGCTTGCGCCGGATGGCGATTGGGCCCGCGCAGCGGTTTTTCCGCGAGCACGTCGGGATGTTCCGCTGGCAGGTGCAGGCCCATGTCGAAGGTTTCTTTGAGGTCGCTGGGTTTGTCCGGGTCGAGCTGCTCGGTGGCGATAGCGCCGTAGCCGCGATGATGGCGGGTCTGGGTGATGTCGATCCTGAGTTTTTCTTCGGCCGGTTGTGCAAAAAAGCGCTGCGCGTGATCGAGCAGGGCGGCGATGCGTTGCGTGGAAATCGGATGGCCCTTGATGTAGAAGAAGCCCCATTCGCGGCAGGCCTGGTCGATGTGCCCGGCCACGGCGGGCCAGGCGTTTTCGTCGTTGGAGTAGAGCGGGCTGATGTCGATGATCGGAAGCTGATCCATACGCAATCCTTGAATACGCTGAAGCTCAAATGTGGGAGCTGGCTTGCCAGCGATAGCGGTCTGACAGGCAACAATGATGTCGAATGTGATGGCCTCATCGCTGGCAAGCCAGCTCCCACAGGGTCCGTGTCGTTAGTAAAAGTTACTTCGGCATCTCGGCCTTCATCCCTTCAACGTAGTAGTTCATCGACGCCAGTTCGGCATTGGTCGCACTCACGCCCGCCGGGATTTTCTCCACGCCGGCCTGATCCTTGATCGGCCCGGTGAACGGCTGCAATGCACCGCTCTTGATGTCGGCGATGATCTGCTCGGCCTCGGCCTTCACCGGGGCCGGCACCAGGTCGCTGATCGGCAGTTCAACGGTGCCTTCCTTCAATCCACCCCAATAATCCTGCGACTTCCACGTGTGGTCGATCACGCTTTGCGTGGCCTGAATGTAGTGCGGCGCCCAGTCGTTGACGATCGAGGTCAGCACCGCTTTCGGGCCGAAGTGCGCCATGTCCGAGGCGTAGCCCACGGCGTATACGCCGCGCCGCTCGGCGGCCTGGATCGGCGCCGGGCTGTCGGTGTGCTGAAACACCACGTCCACGCCCTGATCGATCAGCGCGTTGGCGGCATCGGCTTCCTTGCCCGGATCGAACCACGAGTTGACCCACACCACCTTGATTTCGGTGCCGGGGTTGTACTTGTTCAGGGCCAACTGGATGGCGTTGATGTCGCGGATCACTTCGGGAATCGGGAACGAGGCGACGTAGCCGATCTTCTTGGTCTTGGTCATCTTCGCGGCGAGGAAGCCACCGACATAACGGCCTTCATAAGTACGCGCGAGGTAGGTGCCGAGGTTCTTGTCCTGCTTGTAGCCGGTGGCGTGTTCGAAGGTCACCTTGGGAAACTGTTTGGCGACTTTCAGCGTCGGGTTCATGTAGCCGAACGAGGTGGTGAAGATCAGGTCGTAGTTGTCCTTGGCCATGTTGCGGATCACCCGCTCGGCGTCGGCCCCCTCGGCGACGTTTTCCACGTAGTTGGTGGTGATTTGTCCGCCGAGTTTTTCGGCGAGGGCCTTGCGCCCCTGTTCATGCTGATACGTCCAGCCGTGGTCGCCGATCGGGCCGATGTAGACGAAACCGACCTTCAGCGGATCGGCAGCGCTGGCGGTCAGGCTGATCCCCAGACCGATGGCGGCGCACAGCAGTTTGTGCAGCGGACGTATTTGCATGAATTGGAGCTCCTTTTGTTGTGTGTGGTCGAGGGCAATGCAAATTGCTGACCAATAGGACAACAAACGGCTCGAATCTGTATGAAGGCCATCGCGAGCAGGCTCACGCCTACAGGGGACCGCATTCCTCTGTAGGCGTGAGCCTGATCGCGACAGGGCCTGCAAGGCCAATAAAAGTGCACCTGCCAAAGTACCGCTATCAGTTGGTGCGCTAAGGTGTAACGAAACGTTAGCGCCGCGCCGCAGTCAGTAGCTCATTCGAACCTCTCGGCAAAAAGGCCCGCCATGCTCACGATTCTCAAGCAAGAAAGCTTTCTGCTGCTGGCGGTGATTGCCGCGTGCATCGCCTACCCGCTGGAACACTGGATGCTGCACAGCGGCCAGATCGTCGCGCTGATGTCTGGCCTGGTATTGATCGCCTTCATCGTCGCCGCCTCGATGCGCGTCGCCCATCACGCCGAACTGCTCGCGGAAAAAGTCGGCGACCCCTACGGCACGATGATCCTGACCCTCGCCGCGGTGCTGGTGGAAGTGGTGATTCTGGCGATCATGATGAGCAACGAGGCGTCGGCCACACTGGTGCGCGACACGATCTATTCGGCGGTGATGCTCGACATCAACGGCATCCTCGGCCTCGCCGCGTTGATGGGCGGACTCAAGCACGGCGAGCAGTCGTACAACGACGATTCGGCGCGCAGCTACAGCGTGATGATCCTCACCGCCATGGGCGTTTCGATGGTGGTGCCGGAGTTTATTCCGGCGGCCAACTGGAAGATTTATTCGGCGTTCACCATCGGCGCGATGGTGGTGCTTTACGCGTTGTTCCTGCGTATGCAGGTGGGCCCGCACAGTTACTTTTTCAGCTACAGCTACCCGGACAAGCGCCGCAAGAAAGAGCCGGTGGAGGAGGCGCAGAAACCGCTGAGCCTGGCGTGGTCGATCGGCATTCTGGTGTTCGGGGTGGTGGTGATCGGCGCGCTGGCCGAAGTGATGTCCAAGACCCTCGATCTGGGTCTGGAAGGCACAGGCGCACCGCCCGTGATCACGGCGATTCTGGTGGCGGCGATTTCGGCGGCGCCGGAGATTTTGACTGCGTTGCGTGCGGCGTTGGCCAACCGCATGCAATCGGTGGTGAACATTGCGATGGGGGCGTCACTGTCGACGGTGATCCTGACTGTGCCGGTGATGGAAGCGATGGCGCTGTACACCGGCCAGCCATTTCAAATGGCGATGACCCCGGTGCAGACGGTGATGATCTTCATCACGCTGATCGTCAGCGCGATCAACCTGAATGACGGCGAGACCAATGCCATCGAAGGCATGACCCATTTTGTGCTGTTTGCGACCTTCATCATGTTGTCGCTGTTGGGCCTCTAAGCCCACCACAAAACAATTGCAGGAGTGAGCCTGCTCGCGATAGCTGAGTGTCAGTCGAGATATTCATACCTCATACACCGCAAATGCGAGCAGGCTCACCCCTGCAGGGTTTAACCCGCTTGGGATCAGGTCCCGGCGATCAACTGCCGAGCCGCCTGGCTGTGATCAGCGATCAGGCCTTTGAGGTCCAACCCTTCGACCTGACCATCCACCACGCGCCACTTGCCACCGATCATCACCCGATCCGCGCGGTCCGCACCGCACAACAACAGTGCCGAAACCGGATCATGGCTGCCGGAGAAACGCAGCTCATCGAGCTTGAACAATGCCAGATCCGCTTGCTTGCCCACCGCCAGTTCACCAATGTCGGTACGCCCCAAGAGGCTTGCCGAGCCTTTGGTTGCCCAGCCCAGCACGCGTTCCGGGGTGATCTTTTCCGCGCCGTAGCGCAGACGCTGGATGTACAGCGCCTGCCGCGCTTCGAGGATCATGTTCGACGCATCGTTGGAGGCCGAGCCGTCTACGCCCAGACCAAACAGCGCACCGGCATCGGTCAAGTCGATACTCGGGCAGATGCCGGACGCCAGGCGCATGTTCGAGCTCGGGCAATGGCAGATACCGGTGCCGGCCTGGCCGAGGCGGGCGATTTCGTCCGGGTTGAAGTGGATGCCGTGGGCCAGCCAGGTGCGCGGGCCGAGCCAGCCGACGCTGTCCAGATAATCCACGGTGCGCAGGCCGAAGCGCTGCAGGCAGAAGTCTTCTTCGTCGAGGGTTTCCGCCAGGTGTGTGTGCAGGCGCACGTCGAGCTTGTTCGCCAGTTCGGCGCTGGCCGACATGATTTCCGGGGTTACCGAGAACGGCGAGCACGGCGCCAGAGCGATCTGGATTTGCGCACCGTCGCCACGCTCGTGGTACTCGTGAATCAGGCGCTGACTGTCGTCGAGAATCACCTGGCCTTCCTGCACGGTTTGCTGCGGTGGCAGGCCGCCGTCCTTTTCGCCGAGGCTCATCGAGCCACGGGTAAGCATGGCGCGCATGCCCAGTTCACGCACGGTTTCGACTTGCACGTCGATGGCGTTTTCCAGACCGTCCGGGAACAGGTAGTGGTGGTCGGCGGCGGTGGTGCAACCCGACAGCAAAAGCTCGGCCAACGCCACTTTCGTCGCGAGGGCGAGTTTTTCCGGGGTCAGCCGCGCCCACACCGGGTACAGGGTTTTCAGCCACGGGAACAGCGGCTGATTGACCACCGGCGCCCAGGCGCGCGTCAGGGTTTGATAGAAATGATGGTGGGTGTTGATCAGGCCCGGCAGGATCACATGCTCGCGGGCATCGAACACTTCATTGCACGGCGCGGACGGTTGTTGACCGGCTACCAGCACTTCGACGATCACGCCGTCTTGCAGCACCAGACCGCCACGGGCATCGAGCGCATTGGCCGTGAAAATGGCGAGGGGATTTTTTAACCAGGTACGGGTCGCGGGCATGTTGCCGGCTCCTCTGAAAGTGGGGTTCAGGGTTGCCAGCTCAGTGTTGCCCTGTCTGCTGATCCAGGGTCGCCGCGAAGGACGAGGCGCGCAGTTTCAAACAAATCGCGGCATCGGGCAAGCCCAACCCGACAGGACAACTCACATCCCTGTGGGAGCTGGCTTGCCAGCGATGGCGGCGGATCAGCCACCTCATGCGGAGACTGACACGCCGTCATCGCGGGCAAGCCCGGCTCCCACAGGATTTGCTTTGCTCACCAGGGAATGGTTTCACCCTTGTAGTTGATGAAGTGATGCCCACCCTTGCCGGTGTACGCATTCACCTGATCAATCAGCCCACGCGTGCTGGTGTCCACGTCAAGGTCGGCACCTTCACCGCCCATCTCGGTCTTCACCCAGCCCGGGTGCAGCGACAGCACCGTGAGTTTCTGCTCGCCCAATTGCGTGACGAAACTGTTGGTCATCGAGTTCAGCGCGGCCTTGCTCGCTTTATACAACGCCAGTTCCGGCGCGTCGGGTACGGTGACGCTGCCCAGCCCGGAACTCATGAATGCCAGTACACCGCTGCCGTCGCGGATCTGCCCGACGAAGCGTTGCGCCAGATTGATCGGCGCCACCGCGTTGGTGAAGAACAACTGGCCGACTTCGGCCAGTGTCGCGCCACCCGGGGTCTGCACCTCCGGGCCTTTGACCCCGGCGTTGACGAACAGCAGGTCGAAGGTTTCGCCCTTGAGCTGTTGGCTCAGGGCGATCACGGCTTGCTGATCATCCATGTCGAGCTTTTCGATCTGCACGTTGCCCAGTGCTTTCAGCGCCTCGGCGTTCGCAGGATTGCGAACCGTGGCGGTGACTTGCCAACCGTCGGCCAGCAGGGTTTTCACCAGGCCCAGGCCGAGGCCCCGGGAGGCGCCGATGATCAGTGCGTGCTTGGCAGGATAAAGTGCGGACATGATGGGCGTTCCTTGAAAGTTGAAAGATCACGGGTTCAATGGACAGCGTTGACTGAGCCGATGCTGCAATTCGTGGCGCAGCTCGCCGAGCTCGGCCATGCGGGTTTCGACCAACTTGAGCTTGTCTTGCAGCAGTTGCGTGACAGTAATATCGGGGTTTGGCGATTGCCACAACGCGCCAACGCTGCTGCCGATCTCGCCGAGGGTAAAGCCCAGGCGCTGCGCCGTTTTGATGTAGAGCACCAGTTGCACCATCTCCGGCGGATAGTCGCGATAACCGTTGGCGCTGCGTCGTGCCGCGATCAATCCGCGCTCTTCGTAAAAACGCAACGTGTCACGACTGACATCGCAGGCCTGGGCTAACTCACCGATGCGCATCTTGCAGATCTCGAAAGTGTTTGACCCTGGAGCATACTCCAGGCTTTAGCGTGGTTGCTCCCTGAATTTTCGGAGCAAGGATGATGTGGACTTCAACGCAGTATCGGCAGTTGGTGCGCGGCAGTGCCTGGTATGACTTGATCGTGACGGCGGCGTTTGTCACACCGTGGAGTTTTGCTGTGTTGCATGGGTTATTGACGGCGCTGAGTCAGGCGCTGGATCTGCCCGGCGAGCTGCCGCCGTTCGAACCTGTGCATCGGTTGATGGCTAATTTGTTCGGTTCGGTGGTGTGCATGTGGGCGGTGCTGCGGATTCGTGATCCGCAGCAGATTTATGGGCGCTATGACGCGGTGACGCGATTTCTGTTCGCCGCGTGGCTGGCGTATGCCTTGGCCCACGGCGCCAGTTCGTTGGTGGTAGGTTTTCTGGTCCTTGAACTGGCGTGGGGTATTGCTCAGGTGTTGCCTGTGAGTAAGTCTTCGCGAGCAGGCTCGCTCCCGCAGGAGATGGGTATCACCTCACATTCCTGAGTCGGGCGCGGAAAATGTGGGAGCGGGCCTGCTCGCGAAGAGGCCCGCTCACACACTAATCAATGGCCGGCCTGCCAAGGCTGCCCCAGTGATACCGGCGCATACAACCGAGTCCGCACCGCATCGCGCGACAACAGTACCAACACCACAATCGTCGCCACATACGGCAGCATCGCCAGCAGACTCGACGGAATCGCCAGCCCCAGCCCCTGCGCCACCAGGTGCAGGATGCTGGCGAGGCCGAACAGGTAAGCCCCGAGCAACAGGCGCCACACCCGCCAACTGGCAAACACGACCAGTGCCAGGGCGATCCAGCCGCGCCCGGCGGTCATGTTCTCGGCCCACATCGGCGTGTATGCCAGCGACAGATACGCCCCGGCCAACCCGGCCATCGCCCCGCCGAACAGCACCGCCAGGGTGCGCACGGTCAGTACCGGCAAACCCATTGCACTGGCGGCATCCGGGTTTTCGCCGACTGCCTGAATGATCAATCCGACACGACTCTTGATGAGCACCCAGGCCACCAGCGCAAACAGGGCGAACGACAGGTACACCAGCAGATCCTGGGCAAACAGCATCCGCCCGATCAGCGGAATTTCACTCAAGTACGGAATCGCCAACGGCTCGAAGCCGGCCAGTGGTTTACCGACCCAGGCCGCACCAACAAACGTCGACAGTCCCACACCAAAAATCGTCAGGGCCAGGCCGGTCGCTACCTGATTGGCGTTGAACACCAGCGCCACCAGGGCAAACAGCGACGACAACAGCATGCCGGCGAGCATCGCCAGCAACACACCCAACCACAGGTTGCCGCTGTTCAGTGCCACGATAAAACCGATGACAGCGCCAAACAGCATCATCCCTTCCTGGCCGAGGTTGAGCACGCCGCTCTTCTCGCAGATCAGTTCACCCAGCGCCACCAACAACAGGGGGGTGCCGCAACGCACCATGGCGTAGAAAATATTGCTCAGCAGATCAATGTCCATCACAGCGCTCCGGCGGTTACGGCAGTGGTCGAGGTGCGCCGTGCCCAGCGCAGTTTCAGGCGTGGCCGATAGAGAATCAGCACGTCACTGGCGAGCAGGAAAAACAGCATCATGCCCTGGAACAACTGGGTGATCGCTTGCGGCAGGTTGAGGGTCATCTGCGCATTTTCGCCACCGATGTACAGCAGCGCCATCAGCAGGCTGGAGAACAGAATGCCGATTGGATTCAGGCGCCCGAGAAACGCCACGGTAATCGCCGCGTAGCCATACCCCGGCGACACCTGTGGCACCAGTTGACCGATCGGCCCGGTCACTTCGCAGACTCCGGCCAGCCCGGCCAAACCGCCGCTGATCAACAGCGCCAGCCAGATCAGCCGTTTCTCGCGAAAACCGACAAACCCCGCTGCACGCTTGTCCAGCCCAAGCACTTTGATCTGGAAGCCGACAAAGCTTTTCTTCAACAGCACCCACACCGCGACCAACGCGAGCAGGGCGAAATACACCCCGGCATGTACACGGCCATCCTCCATCAGCAACGGCAGACGACTGGCGTCACCGAACATCGCCGACTCGGGAAAGTTGAACCCGGCCGGATCCTTCAGCGGCCCGTGCACACAGAACAGCAACAGGTTCAGCGCGATGTAATTGAGCATGATGCTGGTGAGGATTTCATTGGCGTTGAAGCGCGTGCGCAACCACGCGGTCAGCCCGGCCCACGCGGCACCGGCGAGGGTGCCGGTGAGCAGGATCAGCACCAGCGCCCAGCGGCTTTGCATGTCGATGATGTTCACCGCCAACGCACTGCCGGCGAGTGCGCCAAGCAACAGTTGACCTTCGGCACCGATGTTCCAGATGCGCGCCTGATAAGCCACGGCCAGCCCGAGTGCGCAGAGCAGAATCGGCAACGCCTTGACCAGCAATTCGGAGACGCCATACAGGTCGCTGACCGGTGCAATCAACAGGGTGTGCAAGGTGTGCAGCGGATCATGACCGAGGGCCATAAACAGCAGCGAACCGCAGCCCAGTGTCAGTAGCGCCGCCAACAGCGGCGAGCACCACAGCATCAGGCGCGATTGCTGGCCACGGGGTTCGAGGGAAAGCAGCATGTGAATAACTCCGTTAAGCCGTGGCGGATGAAGGGGGATTATCGAACTGGCCGGCCATCCAGCCGCCGACATCGCTCAATAAAGTGTCCGCCGTGTTGTGCAGGGCTGACAGGCGTCCCCCGCACAATGCACCGAGGCGGTCGCTGATCTGGAACAGTTCGTCGAGGTCTTCGGAGATCACCAGAATCGCCGCACCGGCATCGCGCAACGCGATCAGCGCACGGTGGATCGTCGCGGCCGCGCCGACATCCACGCCCCAGGTCGGGTGCGCGGCAATCAGCAGCTTCGGTTGCTGGAGGATTTCCCGACCGATGATGAATTTCTGCAGATTGCCGCCGGACAGGCTGCGCGCAGCGGTTTGGGTATCCGGGGTTTTCACGCCGAAACGCTGAATGATCTGCTGAGCGAGGGCTTCGACTTTGCCGCGCGCGATCAAGCCGTTACTGACCAGTCCTCGTTGAAACGCCGTCAGCAGGGCGTTGTCCGCCAGACTCAGTTCCGGCACCGCGCCATGCCCGAGACGGTCGGCAGGGACGAATGCCAGACCGAGTTTGCGTCGTGCATCCGGGCGTAAATCGGCGACCGCGTGTTCGCCAAACCGAATCGTCGCGGCCTCGGCGCGGGGCAGGGTGTGCTCACCGCTGAGCAGGGCCAGCAGTTCATCCTGCCCATTGCCCGCCACCCCGGCGATGCCGACAATTTCACCGCTGCGCACTTGCACGTCGATATCGCTGAGTGAGCAGCCGAACGGGTCCGGGTTGTGCCAGCTCAAGCCCGCCACCTGTAAAAACGCCGCGCCGCCACTGACTTTCGGGTAGTCGCCGATCAACGCCGCCGCCTCGCCCACCATCAGTTGCGCCAGCTGTTGATCCGAGCATTCGGCCGGTACGCAATGCCCGGCCACGCGGCCGCCGCGCAACACTGTGGCGCTGTGGCACAAGGCGCGCACTTCCGCGAGTTTGTGGCTGATAAACAGAATGCTGCAGCCCTCGGCCGCGAGGCGGCGCAGGGTGACAAACAGGTCGTCGGCTTCTTGCGGTGTCAGCACCGAGGTCGGTTCGTCGAGGATCAACAGGCGAATGTCTTGCATCAGGCAGCGCACAATCTCCACCCGTTGTCGCTCGCCGATCGACAGGCTGTGGACAAGTCGCTCCGGCTCCAGCGCCATGCCGTAGCGCCGTGAGACTTCACGGATCTTCGGCTCCAGCTGTTTCGGCGTGCCGGCCTTCGCGCCCATTGCCAGGGCAATGTTTTGCGCCACGCTGAGGGTTTCGAACAACGAGAAATGCTGGAACACCATGCCGATCCCCAGTTGCCGCGCTTGCGCCGGGTTGCGCACGGTCACGCGCTGACCGTGCCAGTGCATCTCGCCGGCGTCGGCCTGGGTGACGCCGTAGATGATCTTCATCAACGTGCTCTTACCGGCGCCGTTTTCACCGAGCAGCGCATGGATTTCTCCGGGGGCGATCGTGAGATCAAGGGCGTCGTTGGCCAGACAACCGGGGTAGCGTTTGCTGATATGGCGCAGTTGCAGGCGCGGGAGGGGAGGCGCGATAGGCATGACAGGCTCGACTGGCTTGGAGTTGTGCCTGTGGATAAAGCAATTTCCTGGCCATTGAGTCAGGAACCGCCGGTGCCGCTGCATCAAGGCACCTTGGGCAGAGCATTCGCCGGCAAATCGCAGTGTTGCCTGGCACCAATGCAGAGCAAAGCCGTTGATCCGGCTCCAGTTTTGCCCGCTGGCAACTGATCAAAAAACGAACAATTGCGTGGGAGCTATGCAGAACCTGCGACTGCGCCAGCCATGAACGGGTTATCCACAGGTTGCTCCACAGTATTTGTGCGCAAGCTTCCCGCCGAGGCATAAGCACGGTGGTGCTTTCTTCCAATGGCGATAAACACGGCTAACTGATTGTTTCTGCGTGAAATTTCCGTTTCATTGCGAGGATTGAACGAAAAGTGAACAAACCGCGCAAAGCCACGTGACAGAAGGGTTACAGCGGTATGTGCTCAGGTTATCCACAGTTGGGTGCACAGCGGATGTGGGCAACTCTGGGGAATAAGGCATTTCGGGGTCGCCCCAAAAGATCGCAGCCATGCTGTTAACGCTGCAGCAGAATCCGCCCCCGACTCAAATCCGCCAACTGCGTTTGCAGCAACTGAATCTGCGCCTCACCCACCGCCAGCTGCAATTCCACACCA
>NZ_QAIU01000189.1:0-3639 GCF_003061205.1 Pseudomonas sp. HMWF006 | reverse complement strand
GCCCAGATCCGCCACTCGCAGCTTCACCAGCGGCAACTCGGCAAAGCCGCAGGCACAGCGCAGCGGCACGCGGCTGATCAACTCGGTTTTTTCCGCGTTTTGCAGGCACTTGTTCGCGCCGCCGCCGTAGGCTCGGGCCAATCCGCCAGTGCCCAGTTGAATGCCGCCGTACCAGCGGATCACCAGCACCGCGACCTGATCGCAATCCTGCGCCTCGATCGCCGCCAGAATCGGCCGCCCGGCGGTGCCACCGGGTTCGCCATCGTCGTTGCTGCGGTACTGGTCGCCGAGCTTCCACGCCCAGCAGTTATGCGAAGCGTTCAAGTCGCTGTGTTGCTCGAAGAACGCCTGCGCGTCGGCAGGGCTGCTGATCGGTGCGGCGAAGGTGATAAAGCGGCTTTTGCGAATCTCTTCGCGGTACTCGCACAAGCCGCTGAGGGTGAAAGGCATAAAACGTCTTATACAGAAGGAGTGAGGCCGCAGCCTTTGAGAATGATGCGAATCAGGTTGTTGCCGGCGTCTTCCATGTCCTGTTTGGTCAGCTTGCTGCGTCCGCTGACCCGACAGATCTGCGTGGCGAAGTCAGCGTAATGCTGCGTGCTGCCCCACAGCAGGAAGATCAGGTGCACCGGATCGACCGGGTCCATTTTGCCTGCATCGATCCACGCCTGAAACACGGCGGCCCGACCGTTGAACCAGGCGCGGTAATCCTGGTTGAAATATTCGCTCAGGCATTCACCGCCGCTGATCACCTCCATCGCGAAAATCCGCGAAGCCTGTGGCTGGCGACGGGAGAACTCCATCTTGGCGCGAATGTAGCGAGTCAGCGCTTCGGCCGGATCGTCCTCGGCGGTGAGGGTGTTGAAGGTGCTGTCCCACAGCTCGATGATGTTGCTCAGCACCGCCACGTACAACCCCAACTTGTTGGTGAAGTAGTAATGCAGGTTCGCCTTGGGCAACCCGGCATTCTGGGCAATGGTGTTCATGCTGGTGCCTTTGTACCCGTGACGGGCGAACTCGTCTTCGGCGGCTTTGAGGATGGTCTCTTCGTTCTTCTGACGAATGCGGCTGGCGGGTTTGCCGCCGTGGGCTGGGACTTCAAAGGTCATAGGCACTTCCGGGTTTGTCTGTGGGTGCAACCAGTTGCGTTGATAGCGCACCCACAGGGATCCGACAAGTCCTGATGCAATAAAACCGTTACGCCTGTTCGATCTTGTTCAGTGGCGCCGGCACTTGTCTGGTCGTCGATTTGGACTCTGGCAGCAACAGGCAGAGGCTGATTGCCGTCAGGCCACCGCTGGTGATCGCCGAGTCGAACAGGTTCTGTACCAGTTTCGGCAGCAAGTGCAGCAGGTTCGGTTGCGCTGCGATGCCCAGGCCGACCCCGAACGACGTGGCAATAATCAACATGCTGCGTCGATCCAGCGGCGACTGCGCGAGGATGCGCACGCCGGCCGCCGCAACCGCACCGAACATCACCAGTGTTGCGCCGCCGAGTACCGGTTTCGGAATCTGTTGCAACACCGCGCCGATCATGGGGAACAGGCCGAGACAGAACAGAATCGCGCCGATGTACAGCCCGACGTAACGGCTGGCCACGCCAGTCAACTGGATCACGCCGTTGTTCTGCGCGAACGTCGTATTGGGGAAGGCACTGAAGGTGGCAGCGATCAAGCAACTCACGCCGTCGCCCAATACACCGCCGCGCAAACGGCTTATATAAGAAGGGCCGCTGATGGGCTGGCGGGCGAGCATGCAGTTGGCTGTGAGGTCGCCGACGGTTTCGATGGTGCTGATCAGATAAATCAGCGCGACGGGCAGGAAAGCCGTCCAGTCGAAACTGAAACCGAACTTGAATGGCGTAGGAAGGCTGACCAGTGGCAAGTCAGGCAATGGCTGCGGCACCAGTTTCCCACTGAACCACGCGGCCAGACTGCCCAACACCAAACCGATGATGATCGCCGAGAGTCTTACCCACGGCGTGTTCGAGCGGTTGAGCAGGATGATCGTCAGCAGCACGAACACCCCCAGTGCCAGATTGCCCGGTGCACCAAAGTCAGGTGCATTAAAACCACCGCCCAGATCTGTGATGCCGACCTTGATCAGGCTGATGCCGATCAGGGTGATGACAATCCCAGTCACCAGCGGCGTCACGACCCGGCGCAATTGGCCAATGAAACGGCTGAGGACGATCTGCACCACGGCGCCGAAAAAGCACACGCCGAAAACCATCGCCAGAATGTCTTCCGGGCTGCCGCCGCGTTGCTTGACCAGAAACCCGGCCGAGAGCACCGCGCCAAGAAACGCAAAACTGGTGCCCTGCAAACAGATCATTCCGGCGCCGATCCCGAACGGGCGGCGCGCCTGAATAAAAGTGCCGACCCCGGACACCATCAGCGCCATGCTGATCAGGTAAGGCAGATGCGCGGTCAAGCCAAGCGCAGAGCCGATCACCAGCGGCGGGGTGATGATGCCGACGAAACTGGCGAGTACGTGCTGTAGCGCGGCAAGAATGGCGGCCAGGGGGTTGGGGCGATCGTCGAGGCCGTAGATCAATTCGCTGGATGGTTCAGAATCTGGCTGCATGGTTTTGGTTTCTTGTTCAGGGATCGAGTTCACCCTTCACTGCAAAAACCTGTCCACTTGCTCAGCTTTATGGTTGTACACCTTCCAATGCAGGAGTTGCCGAAGGCTGCGATCCTTTGATTTTGCTGTTCGAGGCCGAAGCGGTTGATCCTGGGTTTATATTTTCAACGCGTTGCCGCCAGGCTCTCGAGAAAGCTTTCCAGCACCAAATGAGGGCGCCTGCCCTTGCGCGTGACCGATGCAAGGCTCAGGTCGTAGAACCGCGTCGTCGATTTCAGCGCACGCAAGCGCCCTTGTTGAACCCACAGGCCGGCGTAATGATCCGGCAGATAACCGATATAACGCCCGGTCAAAATCAGAAACGCCATACCCTCACGGTCAGATGCACTGGCGGTGCAGTTGAGCGCCTGGTAATGCGCCTGAATCTCCGCCGGCAAACGAAACGTCGGTGCAATCGCGTCCTGGTCATTAAGGCGCTGGTCTTCCAGTTGCTTGTCATCGACATAAAACAACGGATGACCCACCGCGCAGTACAGCAGCGAGCGCTCGCTGTACAACGGCTGATACTCCAGCCCCGACAACGCACTGGCCTGGGGTACCACGCCGACATGCAGGCGGCCGTCGAGCACACCTTGTTCGACTTCATTGGGGGCAATCATGCGGATCTGGATCTGCACGTCCGGCCCGCGTTCTTTCAATTGCGCCAGAGCGTGGGTGATGCGCATGTGGGGGAGGGTGACGAGGTTGTCGGTCAGGCCGATGATCAACTCGCCGCGCAGGTGCTGATGCAGGCCATTGACCTCGGTGCGGAAACTTTCCAGTGCACTTAACAGTTGCAGCGCCGACTGATAAACCTCACGCCCTTCTTCGGTCAGCGAGAACCCGGCGCGTCCGCGCTGGCATAGACGCAGGCCAAGGCGCTGCTCCAGATCGCTCATCTGCTGGCTGATCGCCGAGCGGCCGATGCCGAGCACGGTTTCCGCTGCCGAAAAGCCGCCGCACTCCACCACACTGCGGAAAATCCGTAGCAGGCGAATATCAAAGTCACTGACC
>NZ_QAIU01000188.1:0-7116 GCF_003061205.1 Pseudomonas sp. HMWF006 | reverse complement strand
CTAGCTGGAAATATAGTAATGGTTTGCCATGTATTACTTGCTTTATCAAGTTCATAGGTTGCCTGAACGCTGCGCAAGTTCGGCACCAAATTCGGCGCACCTTGCATAGAAGGGGACAATTTACTTCCGCCAACGCGCTCAAATCCACGCCCGAGATCGACACCGAGATCACCTACGTCGGATGGCTTGATGGTAACGACCGTGGCCCCTGGATCCCTCGCTATCGCTGCTTGAAGCGCACCATTATTGCGAACGGATTGATCTGCAAAAACAAGCAGCTCATCTGAGTTGAAAGCAGATGACATAGGTGGAACGATAGTTTTCCCGTTTACAATTTTGATACTGCCGTCAGGTGCTTGGCCGCTCACTGCCCTATACATTAGCTCGCCATCGGTAACGGCCCCTCCGTGTCGCTCAAAAGAATGCGCGTTGGGGTGGCTGGTTAAAAGGTCGACGGACTTCTTGTCGATCGAAATCGAATTTTTCGCGCCTGCGCCGAGAATCGAACTGCCTAATCCCCACGCATTCAATAAACCTTCTACACCCCATATGACCCGTTCGGACGTCGTAGCGGATTCTCCCGTAATCGGATTTGATCCACCAGCGGCCATATAGCCTTGGCACCCTATCCCAATCACACCTGACCCGCCACAACCGGCAGTGAAAAGCTCATTGGAAAGGCCCTTAAGCTGAGCTTCTGCACTCTGCTCATTCAAGTCATTTTTAACTTGCCATCCTATCGCCTGCGCGAACGTGGCGGGTTGCAGAACCCACTCTTCTCCCTGATTCGTCACAATGGTCTTGTCGGTGGCAACGCAATAACCATTCGGTGATGTGCCGCAGACGATCACATCTCCTGGCTTGGTAGTGACAACAGAAGCACGTGTGAAATCGTTATCCTCCGCTATTTGCTCCTCTTTTAAGACGCTGAAACCTTTAGCGATGAGCCCCGCGATCTCACTGGATAATCCATCGCAATAGCTAGTTGAGGCCCCTTGACACGACTTCTCGTACCTTCTTTGCAACTCCTTCAGTGAAAGCCTTTCTATGTCACTCAGATGATTGTTCTCAACAGCATTTTTCGCTGTCCCGGCGCCGAGCGCTGCGTCAAAGGCACTGCCCGCCGCAAGCGCGCCGGACATCCCACCGGCGAGAGTCGATAGAGCCGCTACTATTTGCTTTTCCGACTCGGTCAACTGGCTTGCAGATTTCTCCGGATATAGCAGGCGAGCTACCAATTCACCGGCGGTGGCTCCCGCAGCACCAGCCAATGCGGAACCACCTTGCGCCTTCGCCAGAACCGCTCCAAGTACGGCATGTGCCATCAGGTTGGCCGCATCGTCCCCTTCCGTCAGCTGTTTAACGGCTTGAGCCAGGTATGGTGCCGCTCCACCGCCAATAGCGGCGGCGATGTTTCCACTCAAAATCCCCTGAACAATTCCCGCAACTGCCTGGCTGGCTTTCTGGAAGCTGCTGCCTGTGCCGTAATCGCGCTGAACTTGCTGACTGACTTCTTCAGGGGTGGGATTGGCCACACCACTGTCATTCAACTTGTCGCGAGCAGCTTGGTAGGCCTCACTTCCTGGATCCTGGGCCTCCTTCATCTTCGCCGCAGCAACTGCGCTCCCGATGCCCCTCACCAATTCGATCGAGCTCTTCACCAGCTCGATTCGCTCTTTCATGCCACCTTCGTCGGGCTTGTCGAGCCGTTCGTTGGCATTTGCCGTGTCCCGATTCAAACCGACCAGATCTTGTGCGCCCTCAGGATCGCGAATAATGATCGTGCCTTCGCTGACTGCACTACGAGTGTGACTTTTGTCCGAATCGTTGAGAGAAATGCCGTAAAGTCCGCCCACCGAGCCGAATGCTCCAGCCCCACCGTAACCTCCCGAGAGGCTGACGCCAGCAGACTGGGCATCGATTTCACTGACGTTCTTGATGTCCCGAGTAATGAGTCGGTCGGTTATGAGAATGTTTTTATCTGGCGTGGCATCGCTGGCAATGACGCCACCTTCAAGGGTAGTGGTTTTACCAACATCAATGGTGTAACCACCCGCACCTGCGAATAAGCCGGTCTGATCGGTGACGGCTTTGTACTCACTGTTCATATTGCCTGCAGCCAGGTTGGCCGAAGCGGTAACAGTTGCGCCGTAGCAGAAGGGTGGAATACAAATGCTGGCACCGAAACCGCCGCTGCCTTGCTTGTTTTTCTGCTCTTCGGTGTCCTGACGGGAAATGATATTGAGGTTGCCGTCGATCAGCGCCTTGATGCTATCGGCGCGAACCTGAGCGCCAGCCAATGTCGTATCACCGCCGCTATGAATCAGGAGCGAGCCACTGTCTACAGTACTGTTGACCTGCGTAACAGAACTTCCGTTACCCATACCCTTCGCAACTTGTGCGCCAAGATCCAGTGTGAAGCCGTTTTGTTGGCCAATGTTGAAGCTGGCGCCGATAGCCGTCTTGTTATTACTGTTGTGGTTGGACCAATCCGACGTGTTCTGCGCGCTTTCCACAATGACATTGTTATTGGCAATCAACGAAGTCGCAGCGGCTTTGAGACTACTGCCAATGATGTGAAGATCGCCGTCATTTTCTGAAGCGTTACCATTGGCAATGATGGATAGGGTACCGCCCGCATTGACGGTACTTTGCTTCGCCGTTTGACTTTTGTAGTCGCTGGTACTTTTGCTATGGGTATTGGCGAGCTCAGTGCCAATTTTAATCAGCGAACCGTTGCTGGCCGTACCGCCTTGCTTGTCGGCAAATCCGGTTTTTTGATCATTCGCATCCGATGCCATACCGCCGAGGTTATAGGCAGCCAAGGCCGCCTGCGCAAGTTTCACCGCCTTGAGTCGCGGATCATCCGCGTTTTCGGCAGCCTCCACCGCAGAACGAATAGTATTGACGGTGTCGATAATTGCACCGCCAACAACGCGTCCCACAGCAAGACTATTGGATTTATCGACGGTGCTTTGCTGCGATGTTTCCATACCTGCGCTGATGGTGACATTCGAGCCACGAATGCTCATGTCCTTGGTGCTGATCAGGTCACTGGCAACGACACTTAGATCCCCATTCGCTACGAGGCTGACATTACCTTTACTAGAGCCAATAGTGCTGCCGGTCAGAGTCGTCTGCGAAAACGTGCCGTTATGCTTCTGATCACTGATCGACAGATGCTGATTACCGGTAATGTCATCAATACCAAGATTGTTCGCCGTCAGCACACCCGTCAGATCACGATTCTTCTCCTTGTGCATCTCGGTGCGAGTGAAAGTGTTCTGCGCCGCGTTAATGGTCAAGTCACCACCGGCACGGACAGACAGGTCATTTGTACTGACCAATGCAGAACCTGTGATGGTGGCATCACCTTTGGCATTGACAGCAATGGTGTCGCCCGAGATTAGGCTTCCCACAGCAGTTGTCTGAGTTTCAGCGAGTTGATCCTGGACCTTACTCGACTTCAAACCACCCCAACTGCTTTTGCTTTGGCTCCGTTCGTGGCGGGCGCTACTCGAGTCCGTAACCGCCAGAATTTCCACATCGTTACCAGCGCCTAGGCCGACGCCCGCTTTTTCAGAGATGACATCGCTGCCTTTGATCGTCAGATCATTGCCGGCACTCAATACATTTTTCCCCACCGCGGTGACCGAGCTGGCGACGTTGGTGATCGAACTGGTCTCATCAAGTTGGGACTTCTTCCCTGATGAAGATTTCTTGGTCTTGCTATAGAAGCTGTAATCCGAGTCCTCGGCTGATTGCAGCACCAGATTTTCGCCTGCTACGAGATAAGCCTCATTCCCCGCACTCACCCGGCTGGCAATCAAATCCAGATCCTTGCCCGCACTCAGCGTCACATTCCCGCCCGCCGTCACGCTGGTAGAAACCTGACTGACATGATCCTCCTGACTCGTCACCTTCTTGGTCTTGGTGTACGAGTGCTCTTCATCCGCCGCCGAGGCCAGGGTCAGGTCACCCACGGCGCTCATGCTGACATCGCGCTTGGCCTCGATTTGACTGGCAACGGCAGAGATATCCCGGCCGGCGTTCACCTTCAGATCCTGACCGGCATTAATGGCCGAACCATATTGAGTAATCGTCTGATCCGTGTGCAAACCACGTTGACCACCTGAGACCTGCTCAGCCGAAACGAGGTTGACGTCACGCCCAGCATTGATCGTGGTGTCCAGGCCGCTTTTCAGCACGCCACCGGTGTTGTTGAAGTCCTGCCCGGCCTTGATGGTCAGGTTGTTGGCCGCTTCGATACGCGCAGCGCTATCAACAAAGTCGCTGCGCTCACTGCGGTAGCCGCTGTCGCTTTCGTGGGTGGTGACGGTGCGTTCGTTGATGATGTCCCCACGAGTGGCCGTCAACGACACTTCTTTACCTGCGATAACGCCGCCGGATTTGTTGATCAGGTTGTTGCCGGCCAGCAGGTCGAGGCGATTGCCCGCTTCGATCAGGCCACTGTTGACCAGATCGTTGGTGGCGGTGGCCGACAGGTTGTTGTTGGCCTTCAAGGTACCGGCGTTGTTCAGGTCCTTGCCGGCGATCAGGGTCACGTCGCTGCCCTGGATCAAGGCGCCGTTCGGGGCCAGGCGGTTGTTGGCGTTGGCCAGGTACAGCACTGGCACCAGCACTTGCTCGCCGTTGACTTCGGCGGTTTCCATCCAGACGATGTCGTGGGTCAGCGCCGCGACTTGTTCGGAGGTCAGGCTGACGCCCACCGCAAGGTTGAGCTCGTTTTTGCTGGCGAGTGCGTTGTCCATCAGGTACTTGAACAGGCCGTCGTTGGACGTCTGCCCGTCGATGAACCGCTGACCGGTACGAGCGACCACGGCTTGCTGGATCAGGGTCTGCTCGTAGAAGCCGTCACCCAGGCGCTTGGCGCTTTGATCAGGGTCGTAACCGAGGTTGGACAGCAGGTAGTCCGAGCTCATGAACTGCTTGAGGTCGGTCAGTACCGGGTTGGTTTCGACCAGGTATTTCTGCGGACTGGAATGGCCGGTACTGGCCGGAACACCCTGCACCCGGTTGATGGTGAACGCAGTGGAGCGCCCCGGCAGGGTCGCGCCGCTGGCGTCAGTTGCCGGCGTGCTGACGTCGATCGCACTGGCACCGCCACCCTGTTGCTGGGTCTGGTGATCGACGGTGCTCAGGTTGACGTTGCTGGCTGAGGCCGAGGCATTGTTCGTCAGAAGAATGTTGCGCGTCTGCACGCCTGGCAACGTTTGATCGCGCTGGCTCGGGTTGACGCTGGCGCCGCCCATGGTCCAGCTCTGCGGGCCGGTCGCGACCGGGGCGGTGCTTTCCTGACCGCTCAGGCGGAACAGGCCGTTCTGCCCGGTCGGCAGCGCGAAGCCCGGCAACACCACTGGGTTGACCTGCTGCTGGGCGAGGTTCGGCGGCAGTTGCTGATTGACAGTGACGCGCGTGGAGAACTGGCTGCCACCCGCTCCGGTGCCGGTGCGCGGACCGCTACCGATATAGGTGTAGCCCGGACGTACGACACTGTTATCAATGTTGTTCTGGGCGGTGATGTTGACCGCGCCTGCGGCTTGAATGACGGCGGAATAGCTCTGGTCGCTGCCGGCGATTTTACGAGTGCTGCCCAGCCCCGGCAGTTCCCGTTCGGTCATGCCGATGAAGTTGGCGATACCGCCCTGCAGACCACCCAGATTATTGGCGTCGTAGCCACTGCTTTCATACCAGTACTGGTTGGTGAAGGCACTTGCTGCGCTGTACCAGCCACCCGCGTTACGGGTGCGCTCGGACATGTAGATGCGGGTGGTTTCGGTCTCACCGGTTTCCACGCCACTGTTGGTCAGGTTCGCCACGTTGGCCGTGAAGTTGCCCGCCGTGGCGATGGTGCTGCTCTGGTTGAGCAGGTCACCGCCATTGATGGTCAGGTTGCTACCTGCGGTGATGCTGGACGCAGCGCTGGCCGCAGTGACCTCAAGTTTTTCGCGCTGCACGATCTCCCAGGCGTGGTTCTGCTTGCCGCTGCAGTCACCGGCGTTGACCCCTTCGATACAGGTGACCTCACCGATGCGCGCGGTGTAGATGCCGGCGTTGTTGACCGTGAGCACGTCGCGGATGTTCTGGATCGAGCTCGCCGCCAGCGTCATGCTGCCGTCGCTTTGCAGCGATGCGGAGCGGTTGACGATGGAGTTCGCCAGACCGCCCTGGCCGTCGCGGTCAATCATCAGATTGCCGAGGCTGTAGACGTTACCGTAGTAGTTATTGAAATCGGCAACCCGCAGCGACATGTTCCTGCCGCTGAAAATCAGGCCGCTGGCGTTGACCAGATTACCGGTGGTCAGAGTCAGGTCAGTGCCGGCGGCCGTGGTGCCGTAGTTGCGCACGCCGCCAGCATTGATGGTCATGCCCGCGCCGGAAGTCAGGCGACCGGCATTATCCAGTTGGCCACTGACATTGAGCGTGGTCTGGCCACCCCCGGCGATGCTGGAGGTGGCTTCCGTAAGGCTGACTTGTGCAGCGTTCAGGGTCAGGTCGCCCTGACTGGTGAGGCGCCCCGGGCCCCAATAAGCGGCACTCAGGCCGACGTTCATGCTGCCGTCACTGGCCAGCAGGCCTTCGTTGAACCAGTTGACGCCGTTGCCGGTGAAGCTGTTGGAGGCGAGCAATTGGCCGCTGGCGGTCTGGGTCAGGTTGTTGACGTTGACGGTCAGGCGCCCGGCCTGAATCGAACTGCTGTTGGTCCAGGTGTCGGTGCTGATGGTCAGGCCACCGCGGGTAACGAGGGTGCCGCCGGCGTTGATGACGTTGTTAGTGGAGATGTCAAACGTGCCGGTGCCGACGTGCAACAGGCTGCCAGCGGTATTGAGGAAGCTGCCGGCGCCGAGCGTCAGGTCGGTGTTGGCGGTTTCCAGCGTGCCGTTGCGGTTGTCGAACAGGCCGCCAATCTGGAAGTTGGTTTTGCCGCTGGTGCCGAGGGCACGCAATTGGCCGGTCTGGTTGTCGAGGCTGGCGGCCTTGATCGCCAGAGTGCTGTCGCTCTCGATGATGCCCAGGCGGTTGTTCAGCGCACCGGTCAGGTTGAGGTCGATCTGCTGGCCGGCGATCTGGCCGTCGTTGTCGCCGCTGTTGTCG
>NZ_QAIU01000187.1:6570-12374 GCF_003061205.1 Pseudomonas sp. HMWF006 | reverse complement strand
TTGTTGTACCGAGGCCTCCAGTTGCACCCGCCAGTCGACCGGTGCAGGTGTTACAGCGAGGGCCACGGTTTCGTTGATTTCGTAAGGCAGGCGCTGGCGCAACAGGCCCAGTACCCACGGCTGGATCAATGACAGCAAAGCGATCTGCTCGCCAGTGAAACGTTTTTCACTGCCCAGTGACAGGCACAGCGTGCGTTCGCCTTCGAGCTGGCAATTGAACTGGATTTCGTCGGCGACCACATTCAGACGAAAGTATCGCTGGTAATACTCGGTCAGTTCGAAATGCTCCGGCGCCACTTCGGACAGGCGATACAGCCCGCTACGCGATTGTTCGCGACAGGCGATGTAGAACGGGTCGAGCCGGTACAGACCGCGCAGGTAATCCTGAAACAACTGATCGGGACGGCCGTCTTCGCCGGGGCATTCGGCGAAGACCTGCGGGTGCCGGTCGGCGCTGAACAGCAGCGCGACCCAGCTATCGAACGCCACGTACTGGTCGAGCAGACGCACCAGTTGCGCCCAGAAATTCGGCTTGTCGAGCGCGTCGATCAATTGCCCGACGGCGCGGTGCCAGGTGATGTCATCAAACGAAACGGACATGGACTACCCCTATCGGGTTACCCCGGCCGCGTGATTCCCTGGCCGGTCGCTTGCTGCGCATACTGGCCCACCGACAGCCACCGGGCAATCTTTCCGCGCCCGGCCACGACCACAAGGACTCGCGATGAAAGTCGAACTCGCCCAACTGGCGGGCCGTGACAACGACACGGCATACAACCTCGAACGTGCCCTCGCGGTGATCGCCGCGTGCGCCGCCGATACGCAACTGATCGTCTTCCCGGAAACCCACCTGATGGGCTTCCCGAGCGCTGACACCGTGGCGCAAATCGCCGAGCCGGTGGCCGGCCCGACCATCAGCGCCGTGCTGGTCGCCGCCCGCGAACGCAATGTTGCGGTGGTGATCGGCATGGCCGAGCACGACAACGGGCACTTCTACAACACCACGCTGCTGCTCACCCCCGAAGGCATCGCCCTGAA
Organism: Pseudomonas sp. HMWF006; assembly: GCF_003061205.1. Taxonomy (NCBI): domain Bacteria; kingdom Pseudomonadati; phylum Pseudomonadota; class Gammaproteobacteria; order Pseudomonadales; family Pseudomonadaceae; genus Pseudomonas; species Pseudomonas sp. HMWF006. Next base: position 11,336 of record NZ_QAIU01000187.1, on the reverse strand, counting down.
ATACCGCAAGACCCACCTGTGGGCCTCCGATCGCGGCGTGTTCGAGGCGGGCGATCGTTATGCCACGTGCGAGTGGAATGGCGTACGTGTCGGCCTGCTGATCTGCTACGACATCGAGTTCCCCGAGTCCGCCCGTGCGCTGGCGCAACTCGGCGCCGAGTTGCTGATCGTGACCAACGGCAACATGGACCCGTATGCCCCGACTCACCGCACCGCCATCATGGCGCGCGCCCAGGAGAATCAGGCATTCGCGCTGATGGTCAACCGGGTCGAGGCCGGCGATGACGGTTTGATGTTTGCCGGCGGCAGTGCGTTGGTCGATCCGCTGGGGACAATGCTGTTCGAAGCGGGGCGTGAAGCCGGGACGTTCAGCGTTGAACTGGATGTCGCGCAACTGGAGATTGCGCGCAAGGATTACTGCTATCTGGATGATCAGCGCTTGAAGCTGCCGGGGGAGGTGGTGGAGCGGAGCGATGGTGTTCGCCAATTGTTGATTCCACACCGCTAACCGCGGCCCTCACCCTAGCCCTCTCCCTGTATGTACCGGAGCGAGAGGGACTGACCGAGTGGATTGTTCGAGGTGCGCCGACCTGAAGGATCGAGTCGAATTCAGGTTTCTGAATCTGCGAATTCAAGCTGTGCTCAGGACTTGAACCCAGGGAGATCTACCCCCCCCTAAGCCCGATAAAAATATCAGGCCACCCCCGAAACATTCGCCGAACCCGGCTCTGCCTTCACTCCAATGACATTCGGCTGATGGTCAGCCTTGATCACCTGGCGGTGCTGACATCTGAAACACCGTCAAGCGGCGGGGCGGTTCTGGCGCATGGGCAGTTCGACGCGAAAGGTCGTGCCGACGCCCAATTCGCTGCGCACGGAAATCTTGCCGCCGTGTTTTTTCACGATGCCGTAGGACAGGGACAGACCCAGCCCTGTCCCCTGGCCCACCGGTTTGGTGGTGAAGAACGGGTCAAAGATTTTCTGCAGAGTGTCCGGGGCAATTCCCGAGCCGGTATCGGCCACTTCAACCCAGGCAAGGTCTTGCTGCTGGCCGGTGCGCAAGGTGATGGTGCCGCGCTCCGGCCCCATCGCCTGCGCCGCGTTGACCACCAGGTTCATGATCACTTGATTGATTTGCGAGGGCAGGCATTCGATGTCCGGCAGTGTCTGATATTCCTTGACCACGTCGGCCTTGTATTTCAGTTCGCTGGCGACGATGTTCAGGGTCGATTCAATGCCCTGCTGCAGATTCGCCCACTGCCATTGCTGATTGGTGTCGACCCGGGAGAAATCCTTCAGGTCTTTGACGATCTGGCCGACCCGGCCGATGCCTTCCTTGGACTCGCGAATCAGCACGGGAATGTCCTCGAGGAGAAAATCCAGTTCGACGTCTGTGCGCAATTGTTCCAGGCGCGCCGCGGATTCTTTGTCCAGGGGATCCCCGAGCGCCTGGTAGGCGTCGAGCATGCTCAGCAATTGCTTGAAGTAACCGTCGAGGGTGCCGAGGTTGGAGGAAATGAAACCGATCGGGTTGTTGATTTCATGGGCCACGCCCGCCGCCAGTTGCCCCAAGGACGCCAGTTTCTCCGACTGCACCAGTTGCCCTTCCAGTTGCTTGCGCTCGTCGATTTCCCGGCGCAGCTCTTCGCTGGCCTCTCTGAGCTGGGCGGTGCGCTGATCGACCAGGTGTTCCAGATGATGCATTTGCAGCGAAGCCTTTTCCGTCATCTGCCATTTGGTCAGCAGGGTGTTGGCCATCTGCTGGACTTCGATGTTATCGAACGGTTTTTTCAGGATCAGCAGGCGATCGTGGGCGTGCAGCCGCTCCAGCAATTCGTCCCAGGAGTAATCCGAGTACGCGGTACACACCACCACTTGCAGCTGCGGATCTTCTTGCCACAGATGTTCGATGGTTTTCGCGCCGTCCCAGCCATCGGGCATGCGCATGTCGACGAAGGCCAGCGCGTAGGGGCGTTGTTCGCGCAAGGCCTGCACCAGCTTGCCCAGACCTTCCTCGCCGCCATAGGCCGAGTCCAGCTCGAACGGCGGCCGTTCGGCACGAAGCTGAGCGCCAAACAGGGCCGCTTCCATCTCGTCCAGCTCCACTGACTGCACCGCCGGCGGCGCGAGTATCTTGCGAAAGTCTTCATGAATCGACGGCATGTCGTCGATCAGCAGAATGCGCCGATTGGCCAGCTCGCTCATGCGTTCTCCGTGACGCTGATCAGGGGAATCTGCAAGGTGAACAACGCCCCCGTGCCCGGTCCGTCGCTGTGGGCGGTGAGGTGGCCGTTCATCTCGATGGCCGCCAGGGCACAGCTGTGCAGGCCGAAGCCGTGGCCTTCCTTGCGGGTGGTGAAACCGTGGGCAAAGATCCGCGTCATGTTTTCCGGCGCGATGCCTTCGCCATCGTCCTTGACGCTGATTTCGAGGAAGTTGTCATCGACGATCCTGACCGCCAGGGTCATGGTGCGGGGGCGGTTGCTGAGGTCGGACATGGCGTATTTGGCGTTGCTGATGAGGTTGATCAGGATCAGCAGCAAGCGGTGTTTGTCGCCCATCACCTGGGGCACATCAGCGTATTCCCTGACCACCGTGACATGGTGTCGGGTCAGGGCTCCGGCGTTCATGCGCAGGGCGTCTTCGAGCAGTTCGTTGATAAACAGCGGCTCGGTCATGCTGTTGGCCCCTGCATAGGATTGCTGGGTGGCGACGATGTCCTTGATGTGGTCGACGCTTTTGTTCATCTGGTTCAGTTCGTCGAGCATTTCCTGCTGTTCCTGGGCAATCGCGACCACCAGTTGATTGAGGTAGCCGGGGAGTAATTTGCCCTTGGCGTCTTCACTGAAAAAGGCGCCGAGGTCATCCGGGTGCTCGTTGATCAGTTGCATGGCCTTGCCCAGGCCCTGGGTCTTGCTGTTGCGCAGCTTGCGCGTGATCAGGTCGCTGGAGATGTTCACGCTGTTGAGCACGTTGCCGACGTTGTGCAACACATTGGTGGCGATTTCCGCCATGCCGGCCTGACGTGCCGCGTCGAGCAGTTCGCTCTGGGCGTCCCTGAGTTCGCGGGTGCGCTCCTCGACCCGTTGCTCCAAGGCATCGTTGGCCGTTTGCAGGGCACTGTTGACCCGGTTGATCTCGGCGAAGCTGCCGATCAGGCGGATGCCCAGCCACACCAGTGACAACATCAACAGCACCGAAAACAGCAGCAGGTAGAAATGGTATTGCCGGTCGATCCGGTCGGCGCGCTGCTGGTCGCGATCGAGCATGGTGGTCAGGGTGTCGAGGCGGTCGGCCACGGGAATGTTTTCGATGCTCTCGAGCAACTGATTGACCACGGGCTGCTCGCGAGCGATCAGGCTGATGTGGCTGCTCATGATTTTGATCGGGGCGTCAAACGCCGGTGGCAGACGCTGCGCATTGATCTTCAGTTTGTTCAGACCGACCTCGATGTCGGCGGCCCGTTCGACGGAGGTGACCTGGGCGAACTCCAGGGCACTGAGCAGCAGGTCGTAGGTGTCGGTGGTGATGTTCTGCAGTTGTAATTTATCCAGGTCCGACAGGTTGGCCAATTGCTCCTGAATGTCGTCTTCGGCAGTGGGCAAAAAGGCCAGGGAATTGCGCAACAGCGCGTTGTGCGATTTGAACTGTTCAACCAGACGAGTCTTTTCCTGCATCGCCTGCAGGAAACCCTGGTAAGCGTCGTTCCATTGCGCCGAGTTGTTGCGACCGTGCCCGGACTCAATCGCGTCGAAGCGCGCCCAGAGCCGGTTCATCTCGTTCATCGGCGACACCAGCGGGTCGTAGTTGTGGGTCAGCGCCACCCTGGCCTTGAGGATCTCGTTTTCCCACTGCGAATTCTGCTGTTTGATCTGCCGGATCAGGTCCCGCGATTCGGTGTAGGTCATGGTCTGGTCGGAGCTGGACTTGAAATACAGAAACAGCAGGACCGAGGCCAGTACCAGCACGACCAGTGTGAGCAACAGCAGACTGCGTCGCCGGGAGACGTTGATCATGGCTTGCCTGCCCATTGGCCGGTGAGGGTTTTGAGAAACAGAATGATCAGCCGCTTGTCTTCTTCGCTCGGCATGCGCCCCAACTGGTACTGGAACATCACGTCCACCGCCTGCTCGAGGGTGGGCGCCGAACCGTCGTGAAAGTACGGTGCGGTGGTCGCGACATTGCGCAGGCTCGGCACCTTGAACACGGCCCGATCCGCTTCGTCGGCGGTGACGTTGAAGCGGCCCTGATCGGCCACGGTCGGGTGGCCGCGATCGGCGATGTAATCGCCGAACACGCCGAATTTCTGGAACATGTTGCCGCCGATGTTCACCCCCTGATGGCAGGCGATGCAGCCGTATTCCTTGAAGCGCTGGTAACCGTACTTTTCCTCCAGGGTGAGGATGTCGGTATTGCCCAGCAGGTATTGATCGAAACGCGAGTCGGGCGTGAGCAAGGTGCGTTCGAAACTGGCCAGTGCCTGCTGGACATTGGCCCGGGTCACGCCGTCCGGGTAGGTGGCGGCGAAATCGCGGCGGTAGTCGGGGTCGGTGGCGATCCGCTCGAGGACGGTGCTCCAGTCGCTGCCCATTTCATGCGGGCTGGTGATGACGACGTTGCTTTGTTCCTCCAGGGTTTCGACACGGCCATCCCAGAACTGGCGGAAGTTGAGGGCGGCGTTGAACACGGTCGGCGTGTTGACGGCCACTGGTTGGCCGTCGAAGCCCAGTGACAGGGCACGGTTGTCGGCCCCGTTCTTGTCCAGC
>NZ_QAIU01000187.1:0-6560 GCF_003061205.1 Pseudomonas sp. HMWF006 | reverse complement strand
ACCGTGGCTCGTGGAACAACCGCCGACCGAGCTCCACGCGCCGGGCATCCTGCTGCGGCACACCGGGCAACGGTTTGAGCGGTTCGTCCAGCGGCTCGGCACCGATCCCGGCGCAGAATCCGCACAGCAGCAACGCCAGGGCGTGTTGAAGAATACTCATCGGCAATCGTCTCCCTGACGCGGGGCCGGTTTGGCGCGGCTCATGAAATCGTCCACGGCATGGGGTCGGTGCCGGCCAGCAAGCGCGCAAACGCGTCGGCCGGCAGGGCTTTGCTGAAAAAGTAACCTTGGCCTTCCTCGCAGTGATGCGCCTTGAGAAAGGCCAGTTGCCCGGCGGTCTCGATGCCTTCGGCAATAACATTCAGCCCCAGCGTCTTGCCCAGACTGATGATGGCGCTGACGAGGGCGGCGTCGTTGTGGTTGTCGCTCAGGCCGCGAATGAACGATTGGTCGATCTTCAGCACATCAATGGGAAACCGGCGCAGGTAACTCAGGCTCGAATAGCCCGTGCCGAAGTCATCAATGGCCAGCCGCGTGCCCAGCGCTTTCAATCGCGCCAGCGCTGTCATCGTCGCGTCGATGTTCTGCATCAGCACGCCTTCGGTGATTTCCAGCTCCAGCCATTCAGGGCCCAGGCCAGTCTGCGCCAGCACCTGCTCGACGCCTTCGACGAAGTCACGCTGGCGGAAGTCGATGGGCGAGGTGTTGACCGACACGCGGATCGGCGGCAGGCCCGCGACTTGCCACGCCCGGGTCTGCCGACAGGCTTCGGCCAGCACCCATTTGCTCAGCGGCACGATCAGTCCGCTGTCCTCGGCCACCGGGATGAAGTCTGCCGGGTAGACCCAGCCATGACCTGGTTTCTGCCAGCGCACCAACGCCTCGGCCCCGACCACCCGGGCACTGCGAAAATCGACTTTCGGCTGGTAGTGCAGGACGAACTCCTGCTGTTGCAACGCCCGGCGAATGCCCGACTCGATGCTGTGTTGTTCGCGCGCGCGCAGGTTCATGGCTTCGATGAAGAAACCGATGTCGTTGGGGCCGGTTTCCTTGACGTTGCGCATCGCGGTCTCGGCCTTCTTGATCAGCTCGATGGCGTCCGGTCCGTCCTCGGGGTAGACACTGATGCCCAGGCTGGCGGTGACGCTGACGTCATGGCCGGCAATCATCTGCGGCACGCGGACGGCGGCCAGCACTTTTTCGGCGACGGCGTGGGTCTGCTGAGGGTGGTTGATGTCACTGAGGATCACCACGAACTCGTCGGAACCGTAACGAAATACCGAGTCCGATTCGCGCACGCACAGCAACAGTTGCTGGCCGACCCGCTTGAGCATTTCGTCGCCCGCCGGATGACCCAGGGCATTGTTGATGCGCTTGAAGCGGTCGAGGCCGAGAAACATCACCACCAGCTGTTTGTCATGGCGCCGGCTGACCGCCAGCGCCTGGCTCAGGCGATCACCGAGCAGGGTGCTGTTGGGCAGGCCGGTGAGGCTGTCGTATTGCAACAGGTGCGAGACCTTCAGCAGTTCATGCACTCGCGCCTCGATGGTGCGTTCGAGGCCGAGCATCTTCAGGGCTGCGTCCTGGGCCAATTGCCATTTCCATGTCAGGGCGTTGGCCATCTGGCGGATTTCCAGGCTGTCGAACGGCTTTTTCAGGATCAGCAACTGGTCGCCGAACTCCAGCCGTTCAGCCATCGCTTCCCAGCTGTAGTCGCTGTAGGCAGTGCACAAGGCAATTTGCAGGTTCGGATCGACGCGCCACAACTGCTCGATGGTTTCCAGGCCATCCCAGCCGGGCGGCATGCGCATGTCGATGAACGCCAGGGCGTAGGGGCTGCCGTCGATCAGTGCGCGCCGGACCAGGGCCAGCGCTTCCTGCCCCTGATAGGCGGAGTCGAGCTGGAAGGTCAGGTGCGGCGACGGGCGGGTGCCGAACAGCGCTTGCTCGAGCTGATTCAGATCGGTCGCGTCCTGCGCCTGCGGGGCAAGGATCTTGCGGAAGTCGTCGTGAATCGCCGGGGTGTCGTCGATGATCAGAATGCGCCGGTTGGTGTGCGCCGAGGCTGTCTTCATGCTTCGTCCTCCTGCGCGGGCGGGGCTAGCTGGCGGTCGTCCCTGAGCAGGCGGCCCGCCTGCTCGGGGCTGACCGCGGCGCTGAAATACAGGCCCTGAGCGCTGGGCAGCGGGGCGACGGGGGGCACCACAGGCTGATCCGCCGACGGCTGACCTTCGGCAATGATGCCGATGTCCAGGTCCCGGGCGAAATTGACGATGGCGCGCAGGGCGTTGGCGCCTGCTGCATCCTGAGTGGCACTGTCGATGAAACTCTGGGCGAGTTTGAGGTGGTTGACCCGGTAGGTCTTCAGGTAATCGAACGAGGAGTATTCGGTGCCGAAATCGTCGATGGCGATGGTTACGCCCAACTCACGCAGGCGCGGCAGGACATCGTTGTGCGTCCACTTGGTCTGGGCCAGTGTCGCCTCGGTGACATCGAAGCGCAGATCCCAGGGTGCCAGCTCCCAGCGTGCGGTGGTGCGCAGCACGTCGTAGATCAGTTCGGGGCCGCTTTTGAGTTGCGCCAGCGAGAGCTTGATCGCCATGACCGGCGGCGCCACACCTTCGTCGCGCCATTGCTGCATCTGCCGGCAGGCGCGGTCCAGCACCCAGCGCCCGAGGGGAATGATGGCGCCGGTGCGCTCCGCTGTCGGCACGAAAGCGCTGGCCGGCAGCAGGCCGAGGCGCGGATGCTGCCACAGGACTTGCGCTTCCATGCCGAGAATCCTGCCGCTGTGCAGGTCCATCTCCGGCGCGTAATGCAGTTGCAACTCATCGCCCTCCAGGGCGGTCATCAATTCACCGACCAGGGCCATGCGCTCGGCAACTTCCAGGGAAATCGCCTCGGAGTGGAAGTGATATTGGTTGCGGCCCATTTCCTTGGCGCGGTACAGCGCCATGTCGGCCTGGCTCAACAGGCTGTCGGCGTCGAGGCTGCTGGCGCTGTAGCTGCTGATGCCGATGCTCACCGAAATGTGCAGGGCATTGCCGGCCAGGTGGTAGGGCGTCAGCAGCTTGTCACGCAGATTGGCCGCCATGGCGGCCGACCGGGTCGGGTCGCTGACGTCCATTTGCAGGATCGCGAACTCATCCCCTCCCAGGCGCGCTACCACATCGTTTTCGCGCACACCGGTCCTGATGCGCCGGGCGACTTCCTGCAACAGCAGATCACCGACCGGATGCCCGAGGGTGTCATTGATGCGTTTGAAGTGATCCAGGTCCAGATAAAACACGGCGAACGGCGCAGCGCCGCGACGCGCGGCGGCAAAGGCCTGATGCAGACGTTCGATCAGTGTGGCGCGGTTGGCCAGTCCGGTCAGGCCGTCGGAGCGGGCCAGCAGGGCCAGTTTCTCCTCGACCAGTCGGCGCTCGGTGATGTCCAGAATAATGCCTTCGACTTCCAGCAGGCGACCGTCGTGATCGCGCACCGGGATGTAGCGGTTTTCCACCCAGCGCCAGGTGCCCTGGCCGGTGCGCAGACGAAACTCGATCGACGCCCCCGAGGCGTGGCGATCCAGCACCCGGGCCATGGCGGCATCGACACTGGCCTGATCATCCGGGTGAATCAGTGTCTGGGCCCAGCTCGCCGAGCCCACCAGATCGGCCGCGACATGGCCGTACCGGGTGATGTTGTGGGAGATGTACATCAGCGCGAATGACGGGTCGCCGCGCAACCGGTACAGAATGGTCGGGCTGTTCTGCACAATCATGTTGGCGTCGGACAATTCCCGGGTGCGCTCCTGAACCGCCTGTTCCAGCCGGCTCAGTTTCAGTTCGGCGTCTTCGGTCATTTGCCATTTGACCGTGAGGGCGCTGGCCATCTGGCGGATCTCGATGGCGTCGAAAGGCTTTTTCAGAATCAGCAGGCGGTCGTTCAATGCCAGGCGCTGGTCGATGTCTTCCCAGGAGTAGTCGGAATACGCGGTGCACAGCGCGACCTGCAACTTGGGGTCGATTTGCCACAGGCGTTCGATGGTTTCCAGGCCATCCCAGCCTGGCGGCATGCGCATGTCGATGAAGGCCATCGCATAGGGGCGGTTTTGCGCCAGCGCGGCTTCGAGTTTGTCCAGCGCTTCGCGGCCCTGAAACGCCGAATCCAGTTCGAATGACGGGGTCTGCGCCGTGGACGGCGTGCCAAACAGCAGGTTTTCGGTGGCGCCCAGACCGTTATCCACGGCGATCGCGGGGCAGAGGATTTTGGCGAAGTCGCCATGAATCGCCGGGCTGTCATCGACGATGAGCACGCGACGATTGACCCGGGCCGGTGGCAGGTTCATGCCGCACCGCCCTTCAGGTCATGTGTTGTCGTCATCGGGAGCATCCTTTCCCTCTTCGCGGGCCTGTTTGCCGGCCGCCGCAGCCGTACAACGTGGTTAAGCATAGTTGCCTCTGCGGCACTTCGCTTGCGCAGCCACGCCGAAAATTTGCGTGAAGCCTGCGAAAAATCATCTAGCCTTGCACTCAGACGCGGGCCAGCGGGGCGGTAGGCCCAAGGGTCAATCACCGTCACCGTTTCACTTGAGGTCATGCCATGGAAGAGCCAACCGTCCCGACGCCGAGCCACCGCCCCAAGGTGCTGCTGGTCGATGACGAGGAATCGATTCTCAACAGCCTGCGCCGGCTGTTGCGCACCCAGCCCTATGATCTGTTGCTGGCTACCAGCGGTGCCCAGGCGCTGGAGATTCTGGCGCAGCAACCGGTGGATCTGGTGATGAGCGATGCGCGCATGCCCAACATGGACGGTGCTTCGCTGCTGACCCATGTGCGCGAACGCCATCCGGCCGCCGTGCGCATCATGCTCACCGGTTATGCCGACCCCACGGCCATCATCAAGGCAATCAACGACGGGCAGATTCACCGCTACATCAGCAAACCGTGGAATGACGAAGAGTTGTTGTTGATCCTGCGTCAGGCTCTGGAGCACCAGCATTCCGAACGCGAGCGCCAGCGCCTGGAACGCCTGGCCCGGGTGCAGAACGATCAGCTGCGGCAACTCAACAGCACCCTGGAAAAGCACGTGGCCGCGCGCACCGCCGAACTGCAGCAGACCGCTGACATGCTCGATCTGGCCTACGAAGAGCTCAAGCACAGTTATGTCACCGGCACCGAAGTGTTCTCGCTGCTGGCCAATCTGCGCCTGCCGCCGGCCAAACAGACCAACCGGCAGATCATCGAACTGGTGCGCGGCTACTGTCAGACCCATGGCCTGGACGAGGCCGTCAGCCGCGACCTGGCGATGGCCGCGGCGCTGTACAACGTCGGCAAACTGAGCTGGTCCGACACGATGATGGTCACCCCTTCGGATCTGTTGCGACACACCGACCGCGACCGTTATCGCAGCTACCCGAAGCAGAGCGAATCGGTGCTGATGACCCTTGACCCGATGAAGGATGCTGCGCGGCTGATCCTGCATCATCAGGAGCGCTGGGATGGCAGCGGCTTCCCCGACCGGCTCAAGGGCGAGGCGATTCCGTTCGGTTCACGCCTGCTGAAGCTGGCGGTGGACTTCGTCGAACTGCAGCGCGGACTGATCCTCGAACGGCAGATGAACACCGATGAAGCGCTGCTGTACCTGCGTCAGTACGCCGGACGCCTGTACGACCCGGACCTGGTCGAAGATTTCATCCAGGTGTGCGCGGCGTTCCTCAGTGACATCACCCTGATTGATCCGGCGGTCAAGGTGCTGACCACACGGGACCTGGCGGAGGGCATGATTCTGGCGCGCAACCTGAATGCCGATAACGGCATGCTGCTGCTCAATGCCGGCAAGGTACTCAGCGGCTTGCTGGTGGAAAAGCTGATCGCCTTCGAAGCGATGGAGGGGGGCAAATACCAGATTTTCGTCAAGGTGCCCGAGGCGGTGGAAGCGGCGCTCAAGGCACAGGGATGAGCCTCGGCGAGATGACGCCAGTGGGCGGGACATGGGATCCTTGCGGTTTTTCCACGCCGGTGGCTGCCCCCATGACCTCTGCATCCGTTGTATCCCCACGCCTCATTCGCATCGCCGCCGCGCTGTTGCTTGGCCCTGACGGTCGCACGTTGCTGGTGCGCAAGCGCAACACCCGTGCCTTCATGCAACCGGGCGGCAAGATCGAGGCTCATGAAACACCGCTGCAGGCCCTGGCCCGTGAGCTGGAAGAAGAGCTTGGATTGCGCATCACTGGGGAGCAGGCGTCCTTTCTTGGCCAGTTTTCCGCGCCCGCTGCCAACGAGCCGGGCTTTACCGTACAAGCCGAGCTGTTCCAGCTGAGCATTGCTGCTCAAGTCACGCCGGCGGCGGAAATCGAAGAGGTGATCTGGATCGACCCGGCCACTGACGGCGATGTCGAACTGGCGCCATTGACACGCGACCTGATCCTGCCGTTTTATCGTGATTCGCTGACCGCCATCGCCTGATCCTCTTCGCAAAGGACGCCCCCCATGATCCCGCTTCAAGACCTGCTGATCTTCGCCGCCGCCGCGTTGTTGATGGTGCTGACGCCGGGGCCGAACATGATCTACCTG
>NZ_QAIU01000186.1:0-12011 GCF_003061205.1 Pseudomonas sp. HMWF006 | reverse complement strand
AACCCCAATTGCGAAAGCAGTTGGGGTTTTGTTTTGCCCGCAGGAAAGTTCGTACAGCATTCACCGACTCCGTCCGGCTGTCACAACCTGCCGACAATGCTAAGGTTCTGCCCTGGCTTTCGTACTTTTCCAAGGAAACCCTATGCCGGACGCCCAGTCCCTCAACGCTGCATTCATGGTGGTTCAGAGCAACAGCCTGGACGAGCTACGCAGCCTTGTGGTCAGCATCATGCGGCGCTATCCGCTGGCACCCTTGGAGAATGAAATTGCTCTGGTGCAGAGCAACGGTATCGCTCAGTGGCTGAAGCTGGCTTTGGCCGAAGATCCCGAGGAGGATGATCTCGGCGGCTGCGGGATTGCTGCTGCCATTGATGTGCAATTGCCGGGCAGCTTCATGTGGCAGCTCTACCGCATGGTGTTGGGACGGGAGGAAATTCCTGCCAAATCCCTGCTCGACAAGGCCCCGCTGACATGGCGGCTCATGCGTTTGTTGCCGCAGGTCATCAATCGACCGCATTTCGAACCGCTACAACGTTTCCTCACCCACGACACCGACCTGCGCAAGCGCTATCAGCTGTCCGAACGTCTCGCGGATCTCTTTGACCAGTATCAGGTGTATCGTGCCGACTGGCTTGAGGATTGGGCTGAAGGGCGGCACCAGTTGCGTAACGTCAGAGGCGAGGTGAAGCCGCTGCCGCCGTCCAGTTGCTGGCAGGCCGAACTGTGGCGTGCGTTATTGGATGATGTCGGTGAACAGGGCATGGCTCAAAGCCGGGCCGGCGTACATCAACGATTCATCGAGTGTATAAACAGGCTCGAGAAAGCGCCTGCCGGCTTACCCCCGCGAGTGATCGTTTTCGGGATTTCTTCGTTGCCGGCCCAGGTGCTTGAAGCACTGGCCGGGCTCGCGCGTTTCAGTCAGGTCCTGCTGTGTGTGCATAATCCCTGCCGCCACCACTGGGCCGATATCGTCGCGGACAAAGACTTGTTGCGTCATCAATACAAGCGACAATCCCGCAAGAGCGGTATGCCCGTCGTACTGGATCCCGAAACCTTGCATCAGCATGCTCACCCGCTTCTGGCGGCGTGGGGCAAGCAAGGTCGTGACTACATCAATCTGCTCGATAGCTATGACGATCCCAACAGCTATCGCGCGGCCTTTCGCGACGGGCGTATCGACCTGTTCAGCGAAACCCGGCCACATAACCTGCTCAACCAGCTTCAGGACGATATCCTGGAGTTACGGCCGCTCAATGAAACCCGCGAGCTTTGGCCCGCCGTCGATCTGACGCAAGACAAGTCGATCCGTTTTCACATTGCTCACAGTGCTCAACGTGAGGTGGAGATTCTTCACGATCAGCTATTGGCGCGTTTCAGTGCCAATCCGGATCTGCGCCCTCGAGACGTGATTGTGATGGTGCCGGATATCGACAGCTACGCGCCGCACATTCGCGCGGTGTTTGGTCAACTGGATCGGCACGATCCGCGGTTCATACCATTCACCTTGGCGGATCAGGGGCAACGTGGACGCGATCCTTTGCTGATCGCTGTCGAACATCTGCTCAAACTGCCAGACAGCCGTTTCCCCGTCAGTGAAATCCTGGACCTGCTTGACGTTCCTGCACTGCGCGCCCGCTTCGGTGTGGAGGAGCGTGACCTGCCAACATTGCATCGCTGGATCGAAGGTGCCGGAGTGCGTTGGGGCATGAACGCCGAGCAGCGCGCGGGCCTGGGGTTACCGCAGGAACTGGAACAGAACAGCTGGCATTTCGGTCTGCGCCGAATGTTGCTGGGATACGCCGTCGGCAGTGCCAAAGCCTGCGCCGGTATCGAGCCCTACGACGAGATCGGTGGCCTGGATGCAGCATTGATCGGGCCCTTGGTAGCCTTGCTCGATGCGCTGGAGCTCGCCCACCAGGCGCTTATGCAACCCGCTCAACCCAAGGCTTGGGGGCAGCGCCTGCAAGCGTTGATGCAGGTGTTTTTCAAAGCCAGCAACGAACACGACGATTACTTGTTGACCCAACTGGAAGAGCTTCGTGAAACCTGGCTGGAGACGTGTGAAGCCGTAGGCCTGACAGATGACCTGCCGCTGACCGTCGTTCGTGAAGCCTGGCTGGCGGGGCTTGATCAGGGGCGCCTGTCTCAACGTTTCCTGGCCGGTGCAGTGAATTTTTGTACGTTGATGCCCATGCGGGCCATTCCTTTCAAACTGGTCTGCCTGTTGGGGATGAACGATGGGGACTACCCCCGCGCACAACCACCACTGGATTTCGATCTCATGGGCAGTGACTACCGGCCGGGTGATCGCTCCCGACGTGAGGATGATCGCTATCTTCTGCTGGAAGCGCTTTTGTCTGCGCGCAATCAGCTCTACATCAGTTGGGTTGGTCGCAGCATTCGCGACAACAGTGAACGTCCCGCTTCAGTCCTGATCGGCCAGTTGCGCGACCATCTCGCAAGCGGTTGGCGATTGCCCGACGAGAACCAGGATCTACTTGGCGCCATGACTGAAGAGCATCCCTTGCAGCCATTCAGCGCGCGCTACTTTCATGAAGGCGACCCGTTGTTCAGCTATGCCAGCGAATGGCAGGTGTTGCACCAGCAGCATGAGCTGCAAAAGGATACCGAGTTGCTCGCCCCCTACACCCAAGAGGAGCCGTTGAGTCTGGCACTGTTGCAGGATTTCCTGCGCAATCCTGTTCGGCACTTTTTCACTCAGCGACTCAAAGTGTATTTCGAAGCAGCTGAAGCACCGCTGGCGGACGAAGAACCCTTCGTACTGGACGCACTGCAACGCTACACACTCAGCGACAGTCTGCTCGAAGCTGCGATTAGCCAGCCGGACAATATCGATCAAGCGCTCGAAGCCCAGGCCCGGCGCCTGCAAAACAGCGGACTGTTGCCAATGGCGGGTTTTGGCGAGTGTCTGCAACGCGAATTGATCGAGCCACTTCCGGACTTGCTGCAGCGCTATCAACAACTGCTGACGCTCTGGCCTACGCCGCTCACCAGCGCAATACCGGTCAATCTGGAGTTACAGGGGGTGCGTCTGGAAGGCTGGCTTGCGGGATTGCATCAACGTGCCGATGGTGGCGTCTTGTCGGTCACCACCATTCCCAACAGCATTGGCTCGATCAAAAGCCGCAAATGGCATCGGTTGACCAAACCGTGGGTCAATCACGTCGTGGCCTGTGCCAGCGCAATTCCATTGACCACTGCATTGGTGGCGAGTGACGACACGCTGCTGCTGGAGCCGCTGGATCAGGACAGAGCCACTGGCTTGCTCGCCGATCTGCTCCTGGCTTGGCAGGCGGGCATGCGACAACCTCTGCCGATCGCCGTAAAGACCGCGTTCGCCTGGTTATCCCAGTCCGATCCGCTGAAAGCCGAGGCGGCTGCCCGTAAAGCTTACGAAGGCGATGGCCTGGACAACAAGGGCGAACGCGGCGAAAGCCCTGCGCTATTTCGCCAATACACTGACTTCGTTGCATTGCTGACCGACGAGACTTTCTCTGGTTGGTGTGATGTCTTGTATCGACCTCTGTTTGAAGCGCCTTGGCGCTCATTGGCCAGTGAAGGGGCGCGCCCATGAGTTCGAAGACTCCTCTTGCACTGGCCTTCCCGCTGCGCGGTAGCCAACTGATCGAAGCCAGCGCCGGCACTGGTAAAACCTTCACCATTTCTGCGCTCTATCTGCGGCTTATTCTGGGGCACGGCGGTGAGGCGAACGGGTTCAGTCGCGAGCTGTTGCCGCCGCAGATTCTTGTGGTGACTTTCACCGACGCGGCAACCAAAGAGTTGCGCGAGCGGATTCGCACGCGTCTGGCCGAGGCCGCGCGCTTCTTCCGCGACGAGACACCTGCGCCCGATGGACTGATCGCCGAATTGCGCGATCAGTTTGATCCGCAGCAATGGCCAGGATGCGCCAATCGCCTCGATATCGCGGCGCAATGGATGGACGAGGCCGCGGTGTCCACCATCCACAGCTGGTGTCAGCGCATGCTGCGGGAACATGCGTTCGACAGCGGCAGCCTGTTTACGCAATCGCTGGAAACCGATCACAGCGAATTGCTGGGTGAGGTGTTGCGCGATTACTGGCGGTTGTTCTGCTACCCGATGCAGGGCGACGCGCTGAACTGGGTTCGCAGTCATTGGGGTGGGCCGGCGGCGTTGTTGCCTCGTGTACGAGGCTTGTTCGCCAGTGCACGCGACAGCGACGAAGGCAAGGCTCCGGCGGAGCTGATCGACGAGTGTTTGCAGGAACGCCGGGTTGCGTTGCTTGAATTGAAAATGCCCTGGCGTGAGTGGGCGGACGAGCTGTTGGCCATCTGTCATGAAGGCGTCGCGAGCAAGACCGTCGACGGCCGCAAGATGCAGGCACGTTATTTTGAACCGTGGTTCGAGAAGCTCAAGGCCTGGGCCGAAGATGAGTCCGTGGAACAGCTGGACATCGGCACCGGCTTCACGCGGCTGACCCCCGACGGCATGGCCGAAGCCTGGAAAGGCCAGGCGCCGAGCCATCCGGGACTGGACGCGATGTCGGATCTCAAATCGAGTCTCGATGCCTTGCCGACCCCCGACGCCGCAGTGCTGCAGCATGCAGCCCGATGGGTCGGCGCGCGCTTCGAAGAAGAGAAGCGGCGCCGCGCCGAAATGGGCTTTGACGACATGTTGCTGCGCCTTGATGCGGCGCTCCAGGCCGAGGGCGGCGAGCGTCTGGCGACGCTGATCCGCGAACAGTTTCCGGTCGCACTGATCGATGAGTTCCAGGACACCGATCCGGTGCAGTACCGGATCTTCGAGAGCATCTATCGCATTGAAGAGAACAGCCCTGACACCGGTCTGTTTCTGATCGGCGATCCCAAGCAGGCGATTTACGCTTTTCGCGGTGCAGACATCTACACCTATCTGCGCGCCCGGCAGGCCACTACGGGGCGTCTGCATACGCTGGGTACCAACTTCCGTTCCAGTCATGGCATGGTGCAGGCGGTCAACCATGTCTTCGAGCGTGCGGAAACCCGGGTGCTGGGACGTGGTGCGTTTCTGTTCCGGGAGAAAAGTGGTGAAAATCCGGTTCCGTTTCAACCGGTCGAATCTCAGGGACGTAAAGAGCATCTACAGATCGCCGGAGCGAGTGTCGCGGCGTTGAATATCTGGCACCTGTCCACCGACCAGCCACTGTCGGGCGCGGTGTATCGTCAGCAATTGGCGACTGCCTGCGCCAGTGAAATCACCGCGCTGCTCAATGGCGGGCAAACCGCTCAGGCCGGGTTCGTGCAGGAGGGCAAAGACTTCAGGGGCTTACGGCCTTCCGACATTGCGATCCTCGTTCGTGACGGCAAAGAGGCACAGGCCGTGCGTGCCGAGCTCGCCGCTCGTGGTGTGCGTAGCGTTTATCTGTCCGACAAGGACTCGGTATTCGCTGCGCAAGAGGCGCATGACCTGTTGTCCTGGCTCAAGGCCTGCGCCGAACCTGATGTCGAGCGTTCACTGAAAGCCGCGCTGGCCTGCATCACGTTAAATCTGCCGTTGGCCGAACTGGAGCGTCTGAATCAGGACGAACTGGTTTGGGAAAACCGCGTCATGCAGTTCCGTGGCTATCGCGAGCTCTGGCGCAAGCAAGGCGTGCTGCCAATGTTGCGGCGCCTGCTGCACGACTTCCATTTGCCGCAGATCCTGATGACGCGCAGTGATGGCGAGCGCGTGCTGACCAACCTTTTGCACTTGTCGGAGTTGATGCAGCAGGCCGCAGCCGAACTGGATGGCGAGCAAGCGCTGATCCGTCATCTGGCCGAGCTGTTGGCATTGTCCGGTCAGGCCGGTGAAGAGCAGATTCTGCGTCTGGAAAGTGACGAGCAACTGGTCAAGGTCGTGACCATTCACAAGTCGAAAGGTCTTGAATACCCGTTGGTCTTTCTGCCGTTTATCTGCTCGGCGAAGCCGGTGGATGGCAGTCGGTTGCCGCTGCATTACCACGACGCCTCGGGCAAGGCCCAGGTCAGTCTCAAACCCACTGCCGAACTGATTACCCAAGCGGATGAGGAACGTCTGGCTGAAGACTTGCGCCTGCTCTATGTCGCCCTGACCCGGGCACAACATGCCTGCTGGCTGGGCGTGACGGATCTCAAACGCGGCAATAACAACAGTTCCGTGCTGCATCTTTCGGCGCTGGGTTATTTGCTGGGTGGCGGCGCTTTACTGGGGGAGTCGACGCAACTGAACCGCTGGCTGCATGACCTGCAACAGGACTGCCCGGCAATCAGCATCGGTGAAATGCCCGACGCCACCTCCGAACATTATCTGCCGCCGCGTAATGAGGCCATCCTCAGTGCCACGCTGTTGCCCAGACGCAAGGCCAGTGAAAACTGGTGGATTGCGTCCTACAGCGCCTTGCGTATCAGTGATGTGCTGAGTGTCGGTAGCGACGAGGCGCCGGACAGTCCGCAAGCGCAAAAGCTGTTCGATGACGAACGCCTCGACCCTGACGCCCCGCGAGAAATCATTGCCGGTGGTGCCGACATTCACCGCTTCCCGCGTGGCCCCAATCCCGGGACGTTTCTCCACGGTTTGCTCGAATGGGCGGGGGATGAGGGGTTTACGGTTGCCCGCGAGGCGCTGGAAGACGCGATTGCGCGGCGCTGCAATCTGCGTGGCTGGGAGGGCTGGATCACCACCCTGAGCGACTGGTTGCAGCATCTGCTCAAATCCCCGCTACCGATTGGCGGTGAACAGCCACCGGTCATTCTCGAGCAGTTGCAACAATACCGGGTCGAGATGGAATTCTGGTTCGCCAGCCACAAGGTCGATGTGCTCAAGCTCGACGAGCTGGTGCGCCAGTACACCCACAAGGGCGTGGCCCGGGTGGGCGCCGAAGCGGTGCAGCTCAATGGCATGTTCAAAGGCTTCATCGACCTGACCTTCGAACACGAAGGCCGTTATTACGTGGCCGATTACAAATCCAACTGGCTGGGCGTGGATGATCTCGCCTACACCGAGCAAGCCATGGAGCAGTCGATTCTCGACAATCGCTACGACCTGCAATACGTCTTGTACCTGCTGGCCTTGCATCGCCAGCTCAAGGCGCGGCTACCCGACTATGATTACGACCGGCATGTGGGAGGCGCGGTGTACCTGTTCCTGCGCGGTACCCGTGCTGCCAGTCGCGGCGTGTATTTTGCGCGGCCACCCCGGGAGCTGATCGAGCGTCTTGACCGAATGTTCCAGGGCAAGCCCGAACCCAAGGCCGAACCCGCATGGGAACAGGGAGTCCTGCTATGAGCCGCACCTTCGCCGATCTTTTGCCGACGCCACTGGCTGCCGACATTCTGTCCGCACTCTCGCCGCTGACCAGCGCCGATGATTTGTTGTTGCTGATCACCCGTTGGGTCGAGCGCGGCTGGCTGCGCTCACTGGATAAGGCCTTCGTGGCCTTTCTGCATGAACTGGAGCCAGATACCGATCCACTGGTGCTGCTCGCGGCGGCACTTACCAGTCATCAGCTTGGTCATGGTCACGTTTGTCTGGATCTGTTCGAAACCCTCAAAGCACCGGATTTTGCGCTGTCGCTACCGCCCGAAGGCGATGTGCAAGGTGGCGTGCTGTTGCTGCCCTCGCAATTGCTTGAAGCGCTCGACGGCGCGCATTGGTGCAAGGTTCTGGCGGGCAGCCCCTTGGTAGCACTGGCTGCCGACAGCGGTGAATCAGCGCAGCAACGGCCGTTGGTGCTGTCTTCGAAACGCTTGTACTTGCGGCGCTATTGGGCGTACGAGCGCCGTATTGATCTGGCGTTGCGTCAGCGTCTTGCCCAGGCTGAGGCGACACCGGTTGATCTGCCGCAACGACTCGATGAGCTGTTCGGATCCGCCGGAACCGGCGACATGATCGACTGGCAGAAACTCGCCTGTGCCCTGGCAACGCGCGGCGCTTTCAGCATCGTCACGGGCGGACCGGGCACCGGCAAGACCACTACGGTGGTGCGCTTGCTCGCGTTGCTTCAGGCGCCGGCAGTGGAGGCCGGGCACCCGCTGCGGATCCGACTGGCCGCACCGACGGGCAAGGCAGCGGCACGCTTGACCGAGTCGATCAGTCAGCAGGTGCAATCGCTGAAAGTCGCCGAAGCGGTGCGAGAGAAAATCCCCTGCGATGTGACCACGGTGCACCGCTTGCTCGGCAGCCGTCCCGGCACCCGACACTTTCGTCATCATGCCGGCAACCGCTTGCCGCTGGATGTGCTGGTGGTCGATGAAGCGTCGATGATCGACCTGGAAATGATGGCCAATCTGCTCGATGCCTTGCCCGCCCATGCGCGCCTGGTGTTGCTGGGTGACAAGGATCAACTGGCCTCGGTGGAGGCCGGTGCAGTGCTCGGCGATCTGTGTCGCGACGCCGAGGGCGGGTGGTACAGCCCGCAGACCCGGCAGTGGCTGGAGGCGGTCAGCGGTGAGTCATTGCAGGGCAGCGGTTTGCATGAAGACGTCGATGGCTCGCATCCGCTGGCACAGCAAGTGGTGATGTTGCGCCACTCACGGCGTTTCGGCGAGGGCAGCGGCATTGGCCAGCTCGCCCGCCGGGTCAATCAGCAACTGCCGGACGAGGCCCGTGAGTTGCTGCAAACGAAGCACTATGACGATGTGTTTTCGTTGCGCCTGGCCGGCGAAAACGATCACAAGCTGGAGCGCCTGCTGCTCGAAGGTCACGGCGATGGCCCACAAGGTTATCGACATTACCTGAGCGTGCTGCGCCATCAGCGTCCGCCGTCGGGCAGGCCACTGGAGCATCCGGACTGGACCGTCTGGGCCCGTGAAGTCTTGCAGGCGTTCGATGCCTTCCAGTTGTTGTGCGCGGTGCGTAAAGGTCCCTGGGGTATCGAAGGGTTGAACCAGCGCATCACGGCGGCGTTGCTCAAGGCGCGCCTGATCGAGAGTGACCAGCAATGGTACGAAGGTCGTCCCGTCCTGATGACCCGCAACGATTACGGACTGGGCTTGATGAATGGTGACATCGGCATCGCCCTGAAGCTGCCCGAACGTGAGGGGCCGGATGCCGGTAAACCGGTGCTGCGCGTGGCGTTCCCGCGCAACGATGGCCAGGGCGGCGTGCGTTTCGTGCTGCCAAGCCGGCTCAACGATGTTGAAACCGTGTATGCCATGACTGTGCACAAGTCCCAGGGCTCGGAGTTTGCCCATACCGCGTTGATCCTGCCGGATGCCCTGAATCCGGTACTGACCAAGGAACTGATCTACACCGGGATTACGCGTGCCAAGCACTGGTTCACCCTGATCGAACCGCGTGCCGGGGTCTTTGAAGAGGCGGTGCAGCGCAAGGTCAAACGCCTGAGCGGATTGATGCTGGAGCTGGAGGAGGGCAGTAAGGCTAGGCGATGAAGTGCCGGTGATCAGCTGGAATTACTGACCAAGCGGTCAGGGGTCGATGCCTCGCTGGTGTTTCCCTGCTGTGCTATCGTTGCGGCATCATTTCGGTACGGTCCAAGAGAATCCCTGCATGAAGGTGTCTGTCTGGGCGGCAGAGCGCGCAACGGGCTGCAAGCACGCGTTGCTTGTCGGTCTGCTCTGGTTGTTGACGGGCGTTGCCGTTGCGCAAACGCAAGCGCCGACGGGCATGGCTGAACAACGGGCAAAATCCGTCACTCAGGTCGTTCTTGGCATCCTCAGCTACGCACGCTGGCCGGTGGAACCTGCGCAGTTGCGCCTGTGCATCGTCGGCCCCACCGAATACACCGATGATCTGGTCAAAGGCACCACCCAGGCCACGGGCCGTCCCGTTGTCGTCCGGCGACTGCTCGCAGACAACCCGGCCATCGTCAGCGAATGCGACGCGGTGTACATCGGCAAACTCACCACGGATGAACGCAGCCGACTGTTCACTTCGCTGATCGGCCATCCGGTGCTGAGCATCAGCGAAGGCGGCGACCAATGCACGGTCGGCAGCCTGTTCTGCCTGCGGGTGGGCGATGAGCAAGTGTCGTTCGAGGTCAACCTCGACTCCGTTGCCCGCAGCGGCGTGCGCATTCATCCCAGCGTGCTGCAGTTGTCGCGCCGCAAACCGGCGGCCCCATGAAGTTGTTCAAACCTGGCAGCCGCCCAACCCTGGGTTCGGTGATTGGCCGAGGGCATTTGATTGTCGCGCTGGTCGGTGTGGCGATGGCCAGTGTGTCGCTGACCTTTCTCGGCGTGCTGGCGTTGCGGGTCTACGCCGACCACAACCTGCACCTGATCGCCCGCTCGATCAGTTACACCGTCGAGGCGGCCGTCGTCTTCAACGACAAGTCTGCCGCAACCGAAGCGCTGGCCTTGATCGCCTCCACCGAAGAGGTGGCAGATGCTCAGGTGCTGGACGCGAAAGGCCAGTTACTCGCCCATTGGCAGCGTCCGGAAAACGGTCTGTTCTCCGGTTTGGAAATGCAAATTGCCCGCGCCGTACTGGAGCGGCCGATCAACCTGCCGATCATGCATCAGGATCGGGAGATCGGTCATATTCTGCTCACCGGTCACGGCGGCAGCCTGATGCGGTTTCTGTTGAGCGGTCTGGCCGGGATTTTTCTGTGTACCGCGATCAGTGCCTGGGTGGCGCTGTACCTGGCGCGTCGACAGTTGCGTGCGATCACCGGCCCGTTGCGCCGCCTCGCCGATGTAGCCCACGCCGCTCGCAGCGAACGGGCACTGGATCGCCGCGTACCGCCGGCGCAGATCGCCGAACTGGACAACCTCGGCAATGACTTCAACGCTTTGCTCGGCGAACTCGAATCCTGGCAAAGCCACCTGCAAAGCGAAAACGAAACCCTTGCCCACCAGGCCAGCCACGACAGCCTCACTGGCCTGCCGAACCGTGCCTTTTTCGAGGGCCGTCTGATTCGGGCCTTGCGCAATGCCGGCAAGCTCAACGAGCGGGTGGCCGTGCTGTTTCTCGACAGTGATCGCTTCAAAGGCATCAATGACAATTTCGGTCATGCTGCCGGCGACGCGGTGTTGGTGGCGATCGCCAACCGGGTCCGCGCGCAACTGCGTGAAGAGGATCTGGTCGCGCGTCTGGGCGGTGACGAGTTCGCCGTGTTGCTCACTCCGCTGCACAGGATCGAAGACGCCGAGCGCATTGGCGACAAGATCCTCGCCAGCATGGACATGCCGATTGCGCTGCCGGGCGAAACCAGTGTCGTGACTTCGCTCAGTATCGGCATCGCGGTTTATCCCGACCATGGCGCCACACCCGGTGCGCTGCTAAATGCCGCTGACGCGGCGATGTATCAGGCCAAGCGCCTGTCACGTGGCGCCCAATTCACGGCCGGGTCGGAGCACCCGGCCGATCCCATTCAAACCAGGAGCTAATCCCGTGTTCAAACTTCCCGTTCGATTGTTTTCCGCCGTGTTGCTGATGGCCCTACTGGCCCTGACCGGCTGCCAGACCGCCCCGCAAAAAGGCCTGACCCCGGCACAAGTCGCGGTACTCAAACAACAGGGCTTTGAGCTGACCGATGAGGGCTGGGAGTTTGGCCTGTCCGGCAAGGTGCTGTTTGGCAGCGACGTCGAAAGCCTGAACAGCCAGAGCACGGAAATCGTCGAGCGCATCGGCAAGGCCTTGCTGGGCGTCGGCATCGAGCGGGTGCGGGTCGATGGCCACACCGATGCGTCGGGCAAGGAAGCCTACAACCAGCAACTGTCGCTGCGTCGTGCGAAAAGTGTCGCCAACGTCTTGCTCACAGTCGGCATGAAGCAAGAAAACATCCAGCTGCAGGGCCTGGGCAGCAAGGAGCCAGTGGCGTCCAACGATACGGCGGCCGGTCGCACGGAAAACCGCCGGGTCTCGATTGTGGTCAGCGCCGACTAGTCGGCGAACCGCATCTCCCGAGTTTGCCCCATCAGCAGACCCTTATTGCGCTGGGGCACCTCGCGGAAGTAATCCCACAACAGGGTAATCCGCTTCAACTTCCTGAGATCCGCCCGTTGGTGCATCCAGAACTTCAAGGAGCTCAGGTTCATTCAATGATTACGGGG
>NZ_QAIU01000185.1:0-16950 GCF_003061205.1 Pseudomonas sp. HMWF006 | reverse complement strand
CTCCAGTTGCGTGGCCAGGGTACTGCCACCCGCCGATTGCCCGGGCAAGTGCAGCAACTTCGCCACCTGCGACCACGCCGCCATGCCGAAGCGCGGCCAGTCCACCGCCGGGTTCGCCAGTGGCTGTTTGGGGTCGAGCAGAAAGCGGTTTTCGATGAACAACAGGCTGTTGACCACCACCGGCGGGATGGACTCGAAGCTTGCATAAAGTTGTTGCGGGTAGTTGTACCTGTACAGCGGCGCGGCCCGGCAATCGGTAATCGACAGCCCGGCCTGGATCTTTTCGGAATAGGGCACGAACAGGCCTTTGTCGGTATAGCTGAGCAGGGCCGGAGAAAAGCGTGTCTGCTCGGTGATGACGTAGTTGCGCTTGAGCAGGCGCGGCAGGAATTCATCGAGGGAGCTGTAGCCCAGACGCAGGTCGAACGGACCGTTGCCCGGATAACGAATGGCTTCGCTGGGCCCCGGCTCCAGGGTGTAGGTCAGCCCGGCGGCATACTGGCTGAGCTCCCGGGCCTGGAACCGCGAGGTGCGCATCTCTTTGGATGCGGCCAGGCCCACGACTATCGCGATAATCACCAGCAACAACCAGAAAGCCTTCCAGCCATGCCGGTTGCGGCGTGGTTTTCCAGGGACAGGCGCTTCATCCACACTTTCAGTCGGAACCACGGCTTTACTCGAATCGGTTTGCCACAAAGCGCCCATAGTCGATTGATCCATTCACTCAGATTGATCGGACTTGTCTGAAGCTTAGACGGTGGTTGGCGCTGGTGAATAAATTGTGGGGGCTGTGGGGAGGGGAATGGTCTGAACAAAACTGAAACGAATGTGATGCCGAGCGCGAAAAAACAGCGATATGACGTGAGATAAATAGCTTTACTTTCTATTGCGCCAGTTGCAACAGAATTTCCAAGCAGGCCGGATAGCTCAGCTTGGAAATCCCTGATGCCTATCTACACATTTTTTTATCTCATCTCCCGGTAGAGCCAGCCTCCTACTGCTTCACTTTCGGTCCATCAGCCATGATGGAGCGGTCGGCCGACGATCAATCAGCGGAAACTCGCCGGCCTCCGGCCAGTTGCGAAGCGCTCGGCGGTACACCTGAAGCTCGGCATATTGCTCAGCCGTCAAGGTGGTGTCGGTGCTTTCTTCCAGCTCATCGCGATGACGGGTAACTACAGCATCCGTTTCAGATAGTTGTTGATCTCGCCAGCTCCTTTCTATCGCGGCCAATTGGTCATCACTGGGTGGCGGCAGCTCAGCCAGAACAGGCACGCCATCATGAACCCAGACAATTACCTTGCCAGCAGATTGTCCGGCCAGCAGCGCTGCGTGGTATTCGGCGGAGATTTCAACCACGTCATCCGGCATTGTTGTATGAATGGAGTCGTCGTAAAAACCGCGTGTAGATCTTGAAGCAAACATGGCTTTCTCCTTAGCGACCTATGGCAACGTAATAGCAGTTCAATGCCACCCGGTTAGCCGATGAGGACCACGCCTGGTAGGAGGCCCCTGTGGTTGACTGGCTCTCCAACGTGCCGAAAACGCCGTTCGATCCGGGAGTGATTGCTACGGTCAAAGTCAGGCTGTAGAGCACTGACGGAAAGGCCATATAAAAGGAAAATGGAACCGGCCCGCTGACGCTTCCCGCGACGGTCCCCCACTGAATGATCAGCCCATTCGCTAGCTTCTGGTAGCCATTGGTGCCGAGCGATGAGCCGAATGCCGAGGAATACTTGAGTTGTACAGAACCACCTATGGCGTACCAGTTAGCACCATCCGACTCAACCGTCAGGCTATCCCCAAGGCCAAGCGTAATGTTTGCTAAGGTTTGACTCCCATTGAAATAAACCAACTGGCCCGGCTGTGTAGCGATAAAGCAAGGCTGACTGGCAAACATCACAATCGGTAATCTTGTGCCCGCCTTAACAGCCGCTGCAGACGGAAGCGTCACGGTGTAGTTGCCACCGGCACCGGCATAGATGAGTTTTCCGGCGTGCCCTGCATTGAGGGTTGTTACACCGACCAGAATGGCAAAGTCAGAATCATTTCCGAGTGCCCTCTGTACGAATTCCGTAGTTGCAAGCGTCAGATCCTTGTCAAATTGCGGGGCAGTAATCCCCTCCGGAAGATCACCAGGGGCAAGCGGTGCCCCCCCGGTCACAAGGCCCTTCGCGTTCACTGACACTTTAGGATAAGTGCCTACCTCAACACCGCTATTTGCCAAGGTCAGCGCGATTTCAATGTCTGCGCTCCCATCAAAGCTACCGGTGCCCGTGGCGGCGCCTTTGAACTTGAAGGTGCGGGCTGTCTGAAGTTGAACCGCTTTACCTATGGACGTCGCCCCATCGACGATCTTTTCAATCTGATCCCTGAGCCACTTCGTCCGGCTCGCCAACTGTTTACCTTGCAAGTTGTCGATACCTTCCGGCCCACCCAACACAGGGTCGGAGGTCTCAAGCTGGTAGATGCCTTCCGGCCATTCATTTATTTCAGGTAAATCAGCCATCAGCTGCTCCCATGGTTGTATTGGCCATCGCGACGAGCAAACCCGTTATGTCTGATAGCCACTGACTGATAGTCGAGCGACACCAGGCGGCAACGAGTCGGGGCGACGGAAAGTAGAAGGCGGCGTAAGAGCGAAGCCTGGTCATTGGTGATGGCGCGCTTGAGAAAGACTCGATAGAGGGGCCACGCACCAGGATCACCATGGACATGGTTTCCATCCCTGGTGATCGATCCATCACGCACCTGGTTGTTAAGCCCTTCCTGAATCGTCACCTCGCCAAAGCCCAGTAAGCGGATAACTTCACGAATCGCCCAGGGCGTGCCTTTGAATCGATGTAGCTCGGCCGAACTCTTGATTAAGTTGCGTTTGGCATCCTCAGACTCGGCCAACAACCAGGCGGCCTCGTCGAGGAGGGAAAACTGATCGGCCAGGACGGGCAGCAGTTTCGGTTTCACCAAATCGACTAGGTAAACCAACATCGCGTTGATATCCAGGCTGTCAAACGACTCTTTGAGCAGCTCGCAGAGCAACGCGAAACGTTCATCACCAGCCAAGGCTGGCGGTAGTTGTTGCTCAGCCATATGCCACCCCAGCGTCTTCCAGCAGGATCGACGTGTTGTTAGCCCACTCATTACTCAGTAGCTCTCGCCAGGCGCTGGGTAACTCCAGTTCAGCGCGATAAATGCCGTTTACCTGCAGTAATGCAGTTATTTGCTCCTGGACAAGATCACGACCGAGCCCAGCACGACGATCAGTGACATACGCCTCTGCGGCAGCCCTGGCCGCGTTCATCGCTTCGGCTCGATCAGCAGTGGCATAAAAGGTCAAACGCGCCTTGATCTGGTAGGCCACTTCGATGGGGGCGAGAGCGTGTACGGTGTCGCATAACGGGCGTAGTTTTTCGCCAGAGACTTGGCTTTTAATCCGTTGCAGCAGATCGTCCGTTGGCAAGCCGATATTGGTAAGTGGGAACAAAGCCACGTGGCCATCCGGCTGCCCTTCGTCTGGCCCATGCACGGCGACATCGATGATCGACTGGTGAACCGCCAATGCGTGGTAGCGATAGGCGCCACGGCTGCCGGCATTGCTGAAGGCTTCAGGGGCCAGGATGATCCGCTCACGGTAGCGGTCGTTATCTTCGTCCTCGGCCCCATCGGCGGTGACACTGGTGTTTGTTGCCGTCAGACCTGCTACAGGTGGGTTACCGATGCTGCTGATCTGGCCAACGGCCCAGCCGTTGCCAACCACACCGGCTGCAAGACAGGTAGCAGTGGCGTTTACCTGAGCTTGACCTGCCGGAATAGTCGCATCCTGGTCAGTCAGAAAGGTGATCTTGGCGTCTTGGGTGCTGACCCGAGTGCCGGCACGGATCAGCAAAGGTTGCTGCAGTACGGCTGGCATGCTGAAGCGTATCTGGCAACGTGCTGGGGCAGCCAACAGCCTGGGGGTTGCAACCAGTTCGCCCAAGTAATCCAAAATCGGGGCATCCGCAAAGCGCACCAGGAGCTGCTCGCCGGCATTCTGGATGGACATGTCCGAGAGCGTCTTGGCATAGGCAATCAAGTCGATAAAAAGCCGCTCGACCTGGGCGGGATACAGGGTTTTCCCCGACTTGGACTCATAGCGAGCAATCAAAGCAGCTTCGGTAGCAGCCGGATCGATCTCGACAAACACAGGTTTAGGCAGCTCGCGCATAAGGCACCTCAGTCAACTGGGCGACACCATCCGCAACACGCCACTGTACCCTCAGCCTTATCTGCGCCCCTTCAATCAGCACCTGTACTTGCACGACTGAAATGCGTGTTTCCCAACGACGTAGTGCGTCGACCGTTTCACGCACCAAAT
This sequence comes from Pseudomonas sp. HMWF006, assembly GCF_003061205.1. NCBI lineage: Bacteria > Pseudomonadati > Pseudomonadota > Gammaproteobacteria > Pseudomonadales > Pseudomonadaceae > Pseudomonas > Pseudomonas sp. HMWF006. The sequence goes on along the minus strand of NZ_QAIU01000185.1, from coordinate 12,596 downwards.
GCGGAGTCACTCGGTTAACAGGCCAATCGATATATAGATGTAGGTCACTGCCAAAGTCCGGCCGATGAGCGTCGGCGCCCTTGGGTGTGGTGAGGATGATGCGAATGGACTGGTCGATATCGCGCAGGCCCTCGACAACCTTTCCGGATGTACCGAGGGCGGGCTGCCAGTGGGCGGCGGTGATGCTGGTGTAAGGAGTGGGCGTCGTCATGCGCCCATGATGGGGAAATCAGTCAACGCTGACTTTTAATCGAGTTTAAGGAGGCGCTGTATGGTGGGATTGTTTGTTGCCACGTAAATGTCCACCATGGTGCAAACGATCTTTATTAATTTGAATGAGGCGACTATGGACGTAGTAGCACTATTGAAAGCTCTCAAGGAAGAATGGGGCGTGGTTTCCCAGGCCCCTTGGATTTTCGGAACGCTTGCTGCACTAATGTGTGCGCTCGCGTATGTCGCCGCTCGATGGCGATATGTTGCAATCATTGAGCACGCAAAGGCGAGTAACGATGCCCTCCTAGCACGCCTCCATCAGAGAACCGAAGAAGCCGAGTCCAATAAGGATGCCGCTTCAAAATGGAGAGAAAAACTCAGTGCGGTTGTTGACTCGGACAGCATACAACTGAGGGAAAAAACTCTCCAATTTGTTGAGCGCCTTAGGAGTTTTGTCGAACGCTATAAGCATAGAGATCAGGCTCTGCATGCCAGTGACTGGGAACCGATGGCAGAAGCCGAATCCGAGGAAGAAAAAAAGCGTCTCTGGCAGCGTTACACCAATGCCTCTATGCAGCTTTCTATCGATCGCAATGCCGAGTACGAGCGACACTTCAAGGTAGATTCACTGATGCTGAAGGATGAGCTGTTAAGCAGGTTGAAGGACTATAAATCCCCAGAGAATATGCGCTTCGATTATGAGCACCCGATAAATGACTTTGGCTTTAATGGAGTCGCGAATGATCTGGAAAAAATGGCCAAACTATTAAAATAGTAGGCGGTGCTCTCATCAATGACTATGGTGATTCGAGTTACCGCCGACGTCCTTGATTACGCCCGTAGCGTTGATACTGCCGTTCACCTGTAGGTCGCCATTCAAGGTGACCTGCGGGATATCCAAAGTCGCTGAAGGCGCCTTCACCACAACCGGCTCACCAGCTTCAACCGTGATGTTCCTGCCACACTTCAAAAGCAACGCCCCCACGCAATCTAACGTCATCACCCCGGCCGCACGGTCGTAGGTGGAGATTGTTCCATCACTGAAGCGCACATAGTCTGTGTCCTCGTCGACCACAGGCGGCGGCTCAGCCGTCGAATAGATCCCGCCCAGGCAAACACCACCTACACCGTCAGCATCCAGCAGTACTGCGACCTGTTCATTCAGCTCGGGCATCAGGGGCCGGCGCTGCGTGCCCTGGGTGTTACGTTGGGGCACGTTGAGCCAATAGCTTTCAACCCCGTCGCGGTCGTCCAGGCGCACCCGGATACGGCACGTCATGTGATCCACGGCGCTGACTTCGCCGTACTCCAGTTCAACAGCCATCAGGCCACCACCTCACGCTGAATGCCATAAGTCGACAGCGCCAGGTCTGGCTTTGTACTGTCTTGCGTCATCGAGATCGAGGGCGCAGAAATGCGGCAGAGCGACTGATCCACTGTGTAACCGCCGCTGCGCGTCATTCGGTGCTGCGCGGACATAATCAAATAGTTGCCACCCAACATGCCTGCTGCAGCCAAGGTCACGATATTGCCGCTGACCAGGTTAGGTCGACCCATGGCGGTCCAACTGCCAGTAGTTCGCTCGCGATTGGCTTTGGCTAGTTCAGCCTTGGCTTTTGCTTTGGATTCTTCGGCCGAGGCGCTGCGCTTGCGGCTCTTCTTCGTGTCACCGCTGGTGGTGGCTTTGCTCACGCTACTGGGTACAGCGACCGTGTTGCCATCGTTGTCGATCTTGTAAGCGATCAACTGCTTCTTCGCCGGCTCTTTGTGCTTGACCTCTACAGCCTGAGGCACACTCTTGATCGTGTCGCGCAACCTCACGCTGGCCAGATCCTGAAGCACTTGAGTTGCTACCGGCGATCCTTTGGCCAGCTCACTGATAGCGTGGAAGACCATCCGGGTGCCGGTGACCTTGAATGCATAGTCGTATTCGGCAGCAAGGTTGCGCAGGAAGGTCAAGTCAGACTCTTGCTGGGTCACTCGGTCGAGTTTGATCGGCTCGATGCTGCCAATCAGCTCTAGGCCTTGACGGTCAGCCACCTGCTTGGCAATGGCGTCCAGAGTGGTGCTTTCGTATGCGCGATGCTCGGTGGTACGCAATGACGCCTTGATACCGGTGGCCAACGCGTGAATGGTGATGGTCGACGGTGGGCAATTAAGCTCAACCTCATCAATCTCAAATCGGCCCAGCGTGCGCAACGATTCACCCTCCCACCCAATAGCGAGGGCCAAGGTGTCACCGTGACCTGGATACCAGGCGTCACGCCATTTGCCCTCGGTGTCCTCCAGTTCGACCTCCAGGCTGTCAGCCTCACCTGTGAGAAAGTCCGAATACGTGAGTGAAAGCAGGTGCAGGCTGACATTGCGAGTGATATTGCTCTGCTGGTAAGTCAGTACAAAACGCGCTTCCGGCACCTGTTTTGGGGTCATCGCATCCATGGTGGCAGATCCTCTGTTGTCGCCACGGGATCAACTAGCGGGATGGCCAAGGTCAACCCTGCCGGTAAGGCGCTGGTGATAGGCACATGCATGTTCGCCTGAACGATCGGCGAATACCGATGTGCGTCTCCGTAGTACTTCCACGCCAGTTGATCCCAGCGCTCGCCTTCGGTAGTGACATGGGTAAGAAACATCAGGCTTTCCTCGTCAGAACCTGTGCCGCCAGCCCTGCAAGGCGGGTGCTGGCACCGTTCATGGTGGTGAACGCATGGTCTAGCGACTCGCGGGACGAGGTAAATCGGTCCACGATGTTGCCCAGGTCAACTGGATTGAGGGCGGATCGGGCCCCCATCACACTGCCTAGTACGTCCTCGCCTAAACGTGACAGATCGGCACCATCTTTGAGCAGACCCGCAGCTGCCGTAAGCCCTTGCAACGGCTCAATGGCCCTTGCGGTGACGCCGAGCAACTGGGGAACCTGGCCGAGGATCATCGAGGCGTTACCGCTCTTGACCGTTTCATACAGGTTCTGACCAGCCTTCAGCATATTGCCAGCTGTTTTGGCGTGACCAATCACTGCCTGGACGGTGCTGGGGGATGGCATCAGTCGTGAGACAAGTCCGGGTGAACCTGCAGCAGCTGCAGGTGTGCCGCTCAACGCAGTATCGAGTAGGCCCGGCCGAGCGACCTTGCGCGTGAAAGCTCCGGTGTATTCCTTAAGGCTCAGCTGAACCGTAGCCGAGTTGATCTGACCGGTAGCCGTTGCGCGGCGGATGTTGTTTCCAATGTTCGTGATGACATAGGCACCCAGGTACTCGCCGGAGCCCATGACAAACGCCAAGGGTTCATGTTTGGTCTTGGCCAGGCGCAGTGCACGCAGTCTTTCGTCGGGATCTCCTAAAACAGGGTGCAGTTCTATGGTCAGGTTGCACTCATCAAGCCCTTCACCAACCCACTCAAGCAAGGGTTTGCCTTGTATGCGCGCATGCTCGGCCCAATCGGCCGTGCTGCTTTGATCCATGCCGGTGATGCCACCGGCTACGGTAAATTCGATATCGCCCAGGATGGCAAACATCAAGCCAGCCCTCCATCGGACGGGCCATAGCTTCTACGGCGTTTGTCGTGCATGTAACGATCCATCATTCGCACAAATTCAGCGTAACCAGCCTGCAGCCCCTGTTGAACCTGCTGTTGGGTTTCTGCGCCGCCAGGCACCGTGATCTGAGGAGCGAAGTGAAATACGGGCTGACCACCAGCGCCTGGAGAGCCAGCAGAGGACATGCCGCCACCATCACCCATCATGCCCGCCCGAGAGACATGAACCGGGTTCGGTGGGGCGAGATCGACGCCCGACTGCGCAGCCATGCCGAGTGCAGCCTGCCGGACCAAGCCAGCCTGCGCACTAATGCCGATGGCCGCACCTTCGCTGATGTTTGCCCCGTATCCCATGAATACGCGGCTCGGCGACTGGATGCCAAGCGTCTCTGTGAACCAGCCTTTTACTGAAGAGCCGATGCCCAACACGCTTTCCTTCAGCGCGCCGGCCATGTTGGTAATGCCATTGACCAGGCCGGTCACGATCATCCCCCCGAACTCGGAAAACTTGCCGGGTAACTCAAATCCGAAGTAATTCATCACGGCAGCGAAGGCCCGGTAGAACAACCCCACCGGGGAGAAGTTGAGCAGCGTTTGCGCAATGCCGGAGATACCGCCGCTGAAACCTTCTTTGATCTCGGCCCACAAGCCGCTGACAAAGGTCTTGATCGGCCCCCAGTAGCGGTAGATCAGGAAGGCCGCGACCGCGATGCCGGTGATTGCCAGCCCGATTGGGTTCATCAGCAACGCCCGGCCGATCCACAGCACGGCCTGACCGACAAGGCGTAAGCCGGTGAGGAGTTGGTTACCCAATGCCTTGCCCAACATCACGCCGCCACGGGCCAACCATGCGGCGCCACGGCCGGCTGCGGTAAGCGCCGAACGAAGATCGTTCAGGGCCGCCCGGCCAAGCCAACTGGCGCCACGGGCGACAGCGCCAAGCGCGGAACGCAGATCGTTCATCACGGCGCGCCCTAGCCAACTAGCGGCCCGTCCTGCGGCGCGCATTCCTTGTGCACCTTTGCCGAGGCCGTTGATCAGCGGGGCGAATTTGCCGCCATGCCACGCGGCCTGCAGAAGCGTCCACTTGGACGACAACGCTGTCATGGCGGTCTTCATGGCCACGAATGGCGACAGCACCAGGTTGGCCCCATAGGCCACGCCGATAAATGCCATCTTGCCAACCAGCAAGCCGCCGACAAGGCCAACAACCCCCTTGATCAACTCGGGGTTTTCGCCCGCCCAAGTAGAGAACGAACGCATCAGAGGAACGACAGCGCGGCTAACGTCCACGATGGCCGGCAACAACGCGTTGCCGACTGAAATGCCAATGTCGGCAAGGTTGGTGCGCAGTTCCTTGAGCTGTTCTTTCGAGCTGCCCATGCGTTTTGCCCAGTCCTGATCGAGCACGCCTTTATCGGCCGCATCCTTGCTGCCGTCCTTGATGCCACCAAGGTTCTTCTGATTGGCCAGCGCCGGGCGCACGAAAGACAACACCTGCTGGTCGGCAAACAACTCGCCGAGCTTGTAGGCCTCATCGAGCCGGCTCAGTGCCGTCTCGCGTTCTTTCTGATCCTTGATATCCAGCGCTTTGCTATAGGCGGCGGCAGCGGCCGGCCCTTTGGTGCCCAGATGTTTGGTCAAAATCTTGATCATGGCCTCGGCGGGAGAAAGCCCCTCGCTGACCAGGTTCTTCATGCTGCCTTTGAGATCGATGCCGGCCTTTTCAAACGCCTTGATTGTTTCGGGCGCGGTGAGTTTGGAAAGGAAGTTTTTGAAGTTGTTGGCCGCCTCGTCGTTGGAACCGGCGCCCCGGCGGGCGATCTGGAGGGACGCGCCGATCTCGGCCACGGCGCGCTCGCCAGTGATGCCCAGTGCGGCAAACTGGGGTGTCAGTTGGGGTAGCCATTTGGCCATGTCCGCAAGTTCGAACTGGCCGCTCTTGCCGGCAAACGCCAGCATGTTCATGGAACGCTCAAGTCCGGCCGCGCCGATGCCCAAGTTGTCATTCAGCGCGATGGCCACCGAGCCAAGATCGTCCATGCTTGCCCGCGTTGCGGTCGCCGTTTTGGCCATCACCGGGGCATAGGCTTCCAGTTCCTTGACGTTGGAAATGCCGCCGGCAATCAACACGGCGGTGCCCTTGGCCACGTCGGATTGAGTCTGGTTCCACCTCAGCGCGGCCCCGCGCATGACATCGCTGAGGCCTTTCTCCTGCGCTTCATCGAAGCCGCCAGTGATCGCGATATCGCGGGTCTGGTCTTGGAACTCGATAGCCGTGCGCATTGATTGAACAATGGGTGCGCCAAGCGCTGCGCCTGTACCGGCCACCTCCAACGCCTGCCCGCGCAGCTCGCCGCGTTTGTTTTTGAGTGTTTCGCCCCGCGCAATGCTTGCGGTAAGGCGGTCTTGCTTGACCTTGAGTTGGTCGATTGAGCGGCCCACCAGGTCGTATTGCCGGCGTAGCCGCTCCACGCCCGTGCCGCCCCTTGCGAGGGCGGCGGAAAGTTCGGTGCCGATGAGTTTTTGCTTTGCGGTGAGGCCGTCAGTAGCGCGGCCGAGCTGCTGTACGGTCGATTTAGCCGAGCCGAAAGCGGCGCTGAGGCTGCCGGAAACGACGGCGCCGATCTTTAGTCCAACCAGTACTTCGTTAGCCATAAAGTTTGCTACGCTATGGGCATGTTTGAAAAAGCCGCTCTACGCACCGCCAATTTTCTGTATGCACTGGCCATCGGCGCCGGTGTGATTGGTCTCGCCTGGCTTTGCCTGGCTCACCTGCCGTTGTGGGCTGCGGTCGTCGTGTTCTGCATCGGCTTGCCATTGCTGGCTTCGGTAGCCGCCCCTATCGCAGCGGGCGGCGCTTGGTTGGCAGGGTTGGTGGCGGGTCTGGCCGCGATCATTGGCCGTTCAATCTATCGGCGAGTTCGATCCGCCGGTTGATTTCCTGCTGACACACGTCAACCCAAATCCAATACTCATCCATCGACAGCCGGCGAATCTCCGACGGCTGCATTCTCAGAATCAGTAACATCGCCGCGTCCCAAGACTGCAGCGATGTCTCCGCCGTCCACCATTTCCCGAAACACCGCTGACAGTGTTTTCGAATCGGAAACGTCCAGATCGCCTAGGTCTTCGATAGTCAAACCGGTCATCTTCGCGAAAAGAAAATCTTCCTGGGCGCCTTCATCCTTGGGTGAATAGCTGTGCGCGGCAGTAAGGTCTTTGCGTTTGAGCCGCTTGATAGGCAGCGAAGCGAGGTATGTGCCCGCAGCGGAAGTAAAAGGAAATTTGAGTGGGAGGTTGAGAGGGTCGGCCATATTCGTTGCTCCAGAAAGGGTTGCTCTACCAGAGCCCTGAGCATCTCACCCGGCCGAGGTGATGACTTTTAATCGAGTTTAAAGAGAACCATCGCCCATAGCTTAATAGGTTTCACTTAGCTCATTTCCATAGGTTATTTGTGCACCAGCGTCAGGCAGACCAACACAAACGGCGTCGTTCGTTTTCAGTCCAAGCGCCGTTTGCATTCGTGTGAGCAGCATTAAACCCAATGGAGTTGAGCTAGAAAGCTGCGATGATTGAAGATGCGATGGTGCTGATGCTGGCAAGGTGGGGTAGCGCAGACAGCAAGCTCGACACAACCGCTTTGCTTGGCTTTTGCGAAGTGAGATTAGCCTCTACAGCGTCCACGATTTCAGAAGCATCTTTGCGCTGAGAATCATCAAGGGTAGATATCACCTGCCTGAGCGCGTCCACATAGTCCTGCAGTTCGCTGCCGATTGTGACGGTATTTGTCGAATTGTCGACCGAGTCATGATTCACCCGAGCATTGTGTCCGCTAAAGTTGTAAGTGATGCTTTGAACCCGCGCTTTGGCTTCAGGCAGTCCAAGTTTTCGAACCTTTAGCTGATAGTGAGCTGGTATCCCGTGGAAGTCCTCATAAAAAACAGGATCGAGTACTTCATAGGTTTCCGTCGCACCATTGGACATACGTCGCTCAATCAGATCACCAATTTCAACGACAACCGATGGCTGGTTCAAGGTAATTAGTGTTGATTGAACAGACGCTTTCAGCCCCTCTACCTTGTCACCGTTCTGCTTCTGCACAGTAATCGCGTCGTTCATAAAGTCTTCGAACATCTTATGCTCCTTGCATAGTGCGGCCCCAGTTGGCCTCAACTTATTCCGAATCATTACCGAAAACTGAACCCCCGCACAATGGCGTTGTTTTGAGCAGCTAAGCAGCAGCTCTGTAGCTCTGAACGCAGAATTTCAAGCCACATAAAAAATGCCGCTATCACATTCAGGAAAAGCGGCATTTCTGACTTTCGATGATGATCCAGACTGTTCCGACTCTGGGATCTGGTACTGGCTGTCAGAAGACCCGGTATTACTCACTTTAGCATTAGGACATGACCTGATAACGGCCTGTGGCCAACGTCATGCTCAACGCCTCAGCCAAAACCTCTTTCGGGGTTTCCTCCAGCACCTTCTCCCAGTATTGTCTGGCCCGCATAAAATCGAAGTCTCGGCGTACCTGCATGTCGATACACTTCATCAGATCGTTACGAGCTTTCTCTCTTACTTGCTGTTCTTCAGGAGTCAAGGACATGACCGCCTCCAATATCAAAAAATTCGACGAACTCACCGGCCAGATACTCGGTGTTTTGTATGAAGGTTTTCCCGTTCCACGTCCCCTATTGCTGGGAGATCTCATGCCTGGCGGGATTTCATTCGATGAGCGCATAGGATTTGATGTTCCTAACAAACACGGTGAATTTCTGTTTGCCAGTATCGAATGGTTAGCGGAGTCGGGTTATCTACGTTACAAACAAAAGATTCACGCGACGGGCTACACAGATTGCGTACTGACCGCCAAAGGTCTGGAGGTGCTGAAGGCAACTCCTGATAGCCTCAGCACCGAATCAAGCCTTGGAGAACAATTGGTCGACGCATCCAAAATAGGTGCAAAAAGCTTGGTTGGAGACCTTGCCGGACAAGTGCTGTCCATTGGCGTTAAGTTCGCTACCAATCACTTTGGCCTTCCCGGCTAACCTACGCCTGCCCGATATTCTGCCGGTACTTGGCCAACTGATCCTGCCCGCCGACGCGGAAGATGTTGGCCAGGTAATCCAGCAACAGCACCTCCTGCCCATCAAGCACCTGGCGCACATATGTCGCCGAGAACGGCGTTTCGTACTTGGTCGGATCACGCGGTTTGTGACTGCCGAGCTGATACTCCTTGCCGGTGATGGTCATCATGGTGACAAGCGCAATCTCGTTCACAAGACCACCGTTGTTGAAGACCTGAACGTTGGATCGGCACTGCAACTGGACGCTCTTGAACGGCGTAACCAGTTTGACGGCTGCGTCGTAGTACAGGCTGTTCCAAGTGATCTTGCCTTCCAGCTTATCAATGCCGTCCGGCAGTTCGATCAAGCCCACCATCCCTAACCCTTGAAAGTCGCTGGTCACGGTTTTGATCGAGCCCAGATCGATCTCCTCGGCCCGGCCGAAGAAGCTAGCGCCATCCAGATAGATGGCGGCGTTTGCAATGCGGTGTGCGCTAAAGCCTGCCATTTATGCGTCTCCCAGGTTAACCAGGTATTCCCCGGTGATTTCAGTTTCAAAGGTGCCGCGCTCAAATGGCAGCGGCACGGTCAGCTTGTAGTTGAACAGCGCGTGGCCCTGTTCTAGTTCGGTCTGCGGGTTACGTGCCGGGTCATACCAGCACTCGCCGCCGATCAAGGCGCCGTCGCCAATCAATTTGCGCAGGAACAAATTCACGCTTTCGGTGATGCTGGTAATCAGCGCGCTGGTAATCGGCATGTCGACGAATTGCAGGGAGCTGTAACGAATCGATTCGTCGACCACGTCCTTGGTGCGGCGCACGTTTTCAAAGTTGCGCATGTGCGTCACGGTCGGCCATGCGGCGGTACGGTTGCCCCATAGGCGCAGGCCGGTGCCGAAGGAATTGAAAACGGTGGTGATGCCGTTTTCATTCAGCAGATTGACCTCACTGCTGGCATCATCGACGCGGGCGGTCAGCGGCCGTTCAAGCCCCAGCACGCCAACCAGTTCCTGATTGGAGCTGCTCCACCAGTACCCCTTGTCGTTATCCACCTTGGCCCGCAAACCTGCGGCGCGGATCGATAGCGGTTGCAGCCGCTCACCGTTAGTCGCCGCGTCGTAGACTTTGACGTGCGGGTAACAGAGGCGGACGCGGTCGCTGCTGGTGTTGAAGTTGATGGCGCCAGCCGGCCCGCGTCCCGCGAGGACTTGTTGCACCGTGGCGCCGATCGGGGCATCGACATAGGTAACCGCGCCGACCTGAGTGGCCGAAATTATCAATTCGACAGTCACCGGGTTCAGCGTGCTGAAACCAGGCGCGATGAAGATTTTCGGAAAGAAGCCCAACAAGTTGTAACTGTCCTGGAACGCCTTTAAACCTGCTCGGCGCCCTGCGAGGGATGCTGCGCCGATAATGTCGGCGGGCGTTACTTTGCTCGGATCGGCGTGGGTGTAGCTGGCTTTTACTTGGCCGTTGGCGGGGATACTCCCTGTCGGCAAGCGCTTCACGCGTCCGGTGAGCATGTTCGCCGTGTAGTCCGTGTCGAGCACATAGGTGGTCGCCCCGTCGGCGGACTTCAATTGCAACAGCAACAGTGCGCCGTGCTCCAACTGCAGAAGGTCGTTATCGCCGAACTGTTTAGCTTGGTCAGCGACATTGGAGCGATGAATGTCAGGGTCAAGCACGTTGACCACCAGCACCGTTCCGGCGCCGAAATCGTAGATGCCCTCCAGAGCCTCGGGAATGCTGAAACCGGTGAGGTGCGCGCCGAACTGGGCGGCATCGCCGTCGTTCAAGCATAAGGTCAGCTCATTGATCGGTCCGATTGGCGCGGTGCCCACCAGCGCAATCACCGCTGATTTGACTACCCGAATGGCCCGGGGGCCGCGCTCGACCTCAGTAGTTTCAATTCCGTGTAAAAAATTGGCTGCCATTGAGCATTACTCCCGCTCAGGTTTTTGGGCCACGGCTGCGGACTTTCCGGCAGCTTTCGTGGGGGACGGTGAAAGCGCCAAGTACTTGAGTTCCAGCAACACCAAGGTGTATTCGTGCTCGGCCGGCAGTTCGATCGGTTTCCCCGGTAACAGTTGAACATTGAGTAATTCGCGAGTCTCGCCGACCCTTATAGATACGGCGCTTCGCGGGCCGGTGTAGGTGTAGCTCGTGAGGTTCATGGTGTTTCCTCAAACTGGAGATTGGGCGGCATTGTCGGTCTGCTTGGGTACGGATCCTGGATCTGGGTAGCCCGCAAGGAGAAGTCCTGCCCGTACTGCCATAAGCCGGTCATTTGGCCGATAAAGTGCTCGGCGACAGGGCGGCACGCCTGATCGCAATGTGGGGCCAACCATCCCGTCAGGCAGGTACGGATCTGATCGAGGTAGCTGATCACGCCGTCCTTGCCGTTGAGCTGCCGAAATACCAAGGTCAGCCGGATAACGATGTTGCGTGCCTGGAAGATCGAATCGCCGGCCTCAGACCCGCCAAAGGTCGATTTGCCGTAAGCCACTAAAATTGATCCGCGTGGATGGTTCAGCCGGTATCCGGCGGGGTTCTCGGGAAATAACTCGACCATGAGATCCTTGCCGAGGTGTTCATGAAGGCGAGTGCGTAGCGCCTCCAGCAGTTGTTCTGTTTGCGTTTTAGGCAGGACTGCTCTCATCAATAGCGCTCCCATGTGTCCGCGCCGAACCGCTGCTTGCGCGCCCGGACGCGGATTTCGCCCGGCTCCGGGGCGGCGTGGCCGGTGGGCATGCCCAGCGTCACCACGCCATCGCGGATGCTTTCCAACAGCTTGATGGTGTCCTTGCGACTGTCCTTCACCGCATCCGGCAACGCGCCCTCGGGGCGGCGCTGATACAGCCAATGCCGCGCCAGATACACCACCGCATCCCGCAGCACGGTTGGCACCGGATCGAGCGGCAGGTTGTAGCGGCCCCGAAGGTAGCCATCCACCAGCTCTTCCGCCTGCCGCACGCCGTCCTCGATCACGTTTTCGTTAGGTGACATGGCGGCCGGGTCATCGTTGGAGAGCTGAATCAGCGTCATCTCCGGGATGGCGTTGCCGATATCGGCGCGGGTGCAGTAGCGCATTGATTAACCCGCCTTCAGCTCGACCAGGGCTTCGGGGAACAGGCACATGGCCAACGGGTTCGCCTGGGCTTCCAGATCCCAGCCTTTGCCCAATTTGCGCTCCTCCGCCTTGCTGTAGAACGGCTGGCCGATGGTGTTGACGGTTTCGTTGTAGTTCGCCGGGGCGTTGAACATGCGGAACACCCCACGGGCCACCGGGAACACTTGGGCGATATCGGCCGGAATGAAACGTTGGCCGCTGACGGTGACGTCGTACTCGATGAACTCGATGCCGCCGAAGGTGAAGCCCGAGCGTACGTCGCCGCCGAGGCGATCCTGCGCCTCTTGGTAGTTGGCAAATGCGGCTTTGACCTTTTCATGGTCGATCATCGCGTCGAACCAATCCGGCCCGCACAGGGCGCGGAAGCCCGTGACCATCACGCCGCCGAGTTTGGATTCAGAAAAGCGCTTGGCGTCGAGGCAGGCCTTGCGCACGTTGGTGCCGGCATTGCTCAGCGCCACCGTGATCTTCTTCTGGCTGACTTCGAACTCTTTGAAAAGGTCGCTGATGACTTCGCCATCCGCGTCCAGCAGCTTGCCCCGAAGCGCGCCCACCCGCTGGAATTCACGGGTAGCCTCGATGCTGTTTTTCAGCTCCTGCAGGTTGTCGTTGATCACGGTTGCCACGGGCGCCGTTGCGTCTTCCTGGCCG
>NZ_QAIU01000184.1:0-4183 GCF_003061205.1 Pseudomonas sp. HMWF006 | reverse complement strand
GTTCCACCGCCGTCGTCGGCGCTTATGCCGGCAGCCAGGGTGTGAACATCAAGGTCGGTGGCGATGCGCAGTTCGCAGGCAGCCGTTTCGATGGCGGGCAGGGCGGAGTGAGCATCAACACGGGCGGTGATCTGGCGCTGAATCAGGCCAACAACCGCCAGCACAGCAACGACAGCAGCCTGCGTGGCAGTGGCTCTCTGACGGTCGGCACCTTGCCGGGGACCGACGGCACCAACCTCGACCTCGGCGCCGGTTTCCAGCTCGATCACACCGGCAAGCAGACCACTGACACCCAGGCCCATGTGGCGAGCATCACCAGCAACGGTCCGGTGCAACTCGGCAGCGGCGGAAATCAGCTGCAGCAAGGCAGCAAGATCGACAGCGCTGGCGCCATCGTTCTGCACGCCGACGGCAAGCTCGATCTGCAAGCGGCCACCGATACTCACACCGCCACCGGCAGCAATCTCGGCGGCGGCTTGAAGGGGGGCGGCAGCAAAACCAGCAGCGAGAAGAGTCGCGATCAGGCCGGCAATCTGAGCGGCAACTTCAATATCGGTCGAGTCAATGAGGATTCGCAAACCCTCAGCGGTGGCCAGCTCAACAGCCAGAGTGGCCTCGCACTAAGCGGTGATTCGATTCACCTGCAAGGCACGCAAGTCAGCGTACCGAACGTCAGCATCGACGCGCAGAAGGGCGGTTACGTGCAGGAATCGGCGCAGTCCACCGACAACCGCAATAACTGGAATGTCGCGCTGAATGCCGGCGGCAACTTGAGCAGCAAAACCCCGACCGCCGCGGATGAGAAGGCCAGCAGCGACCACGGTTTCAATGCCGGCGCCAAGGTGGGCGTGGATTACTTGCAGGGCAGCACCCAGCAGAACAGCCAGATCAGGGCTGACCATGTGGTGTTGAACAGTGCCGGTGATGCACAGCTGGTGGGTGCGCGGATCGACGCTAAAGATGTCAGCGGCACAGTCGCGGGTGATCTGAAGGTCGAGAGTCGCCAGGGTTCGAGCAACCATGCCAAGGTCGATGTCGATCTGGGCCTGACCGCGAAGAAAAACCCACCGAGCGACAAGGAACAACTCGCCGGCACCGACTACAAGCCGACGCTGAAAGCGCAGGGCGAATATGCGCACAAGGACAGCGTTGCGCAGATGTCTGGCATCAGTGGCAGCCAAGGGGTGAACCTCGCAGTCGGCGGCGCGACGCAGCTGACGGGGGCGCGGATTTCGGCCACTGAAGGGAAGGTGGATCTGCGCGGATCGAAGGTCGGTCGCGCTGATCTGAGCAACCGTGACTATGGCGTGAAGGCCGGACTTGATCTGCCACATAAAGCCGAGGAAAACGCACCCAAGGTTTCCCTGGAAAACGGCAACCTGAAAGTCGGCCCGGTCACCTTGAGCGGGCATCTGGACACCCAGACCCTGCAAGCCGGGATCGACGAAAAAGGCTGATCCAATGGCCGGTGGTGGATGCACTCGAACCTGCGCCCACCACCGAACCCTGTGGGAGCGAGCTTGCTCCCACATTGTTTTGCGCCAAGCGTTAAATCTCGCGCATCATGCGCGACCTTAAAGACGCCAGGGAGGCAAACAATGAAAACCGCATTCGTCGCTGTACTCGGGGCTTTGTTGATCGCTCAAACCTCCGTGTCCTTCGCGGATAACAGCAATGGAAAAAATCTCTATTCGCAGCGCTGCGCTGTGTGCCACGGCGCCGATATAAAGGGCACCGGGCCGTTGGCGCATAAAAGCAATCCGCCAACACCTGACCTGACAACGCCCGCGTTCAAAAAACGCCTGAATGAATATCCGGGCGTGATTGTGTCGTCGATCATCCTTCGCCCGAACGGCAACCTGATTCCGAAAACGTTGCAGGAGAACGGGGTAAAAATACCGCCGCATGCCTGGAGCGTTAAGGATCTGCGCGATCTGCATGACTACATGAGTGGTGTGATTTCGATAAAACGCTGAGCTGCAAAGGCGACCCGGACTGTGGGCTTTCAAAAAAAATGGTTCTTCATGACCTGTAAACTCAATGAGTTGTGCATCTTTTTTGGCATGACTACTTTATGCTTTTTTCAGTTTTCTTGATAAAAGCCTCTGAAACTCTCGAAATAAATGAACCAGCTTCGGCTGGTTTTTTTTGAGAGTCTTCGTTCACAGCCTTTTCAGAAATAGTATATTTGTCGCCCCTCGCTTTCCATCAGAAAGGGCGATCCCCTCACCGCGGAATCGCGGCAATCTCACTACCCTGTAAACCTAATTTTTGCACTGTTAACCACGGTGGCTAACGGTGCGCAAAAATGGTTTGCACACCACTACGCGTAATTGCACAGACTTGTTCACCAATTTGCAGTCGACCTGAGCAATGAATTGCAGCGAATTTGACCATCACGCAGTGTGGTCATGACCGGCAAAAAACGACCCATTGTAGCCCGTCGCGAAAGGCAGCTACCGGGCGATTCTGTTGAAAAAGTCGGATTTTCAGTTGGTCTGACCTCAAGCACGACCTCCATCGGAGAACCTACTCACCACGCTGCGTGGTTTCTCGGCTCTTTGTTGACCTTTGCTGCTCTGTGAGTGGGTTAATTTAAGATTTTTTGCTACGTGCAGGCGCACCTATCCCGTGAGTGGTGACCCTTGAGAAGTAAGTTTGGCTAGCCGTCGCAAATTCTGCACCGCAGCAGCCAGCGTGAATTCATCGGTTGCGCCACTCATGCCACGTAGTCGCAAGCGATCCATCTTCAGGATGCGCTTGAGGTGGGCAAACAACATCTCGACCTTTTTACGTTCATGACGAGAGCGCACGTATTGCGCCGTCGCGGCGATGCACCGAGCCACATTACGAGCGGCTTCATGGACGCTGCGAGCGATCTTGCGGAACGCCGTGTTCAGGCAGTACTTGGCTTTCATCGGGCAGGCTACGCAGTCGATACCTGCTCTCTGAGAAAGAGGAGTATCTCTGCAGGTGTCTGCTGGGCATTTCTCTGACGGTGTACGCAAAATCTTTCCGGCCTTCACTTCGTCTGCGTATTGAGTCAACCGATCCGCTTCGACATACAGCGCCTCAATTCTCTGCATGGCTGCAAGCAACTCGGCCTCACCGTACTGTTTGGCCATTCTGAACATGTCTTGAGCAGCGTCCTCGAGTGCTAGTGCAGCGCTTTTCAGATCACGGCGCAAATCCTGATTAGTTTTCGTCAGCCCCATGCGGATTGCCTCCTTCAAAAGTCGTTGGTGAGGTCGGTATGTCAAAGACCTACAGTATGAGTCGCCGTTAAACCCTTGGCATAGCGGCTAGGTCGCATCTGTTTGAAGATCTCATGAGTGGCGGGAAGCAGGCAGGCCTGTACTGTCTTGGAAAATAAAAAGTGTGGCTCCTTCGGGCCAGGCTCGGGTTGCGATTTGTCATGATTTCGGAAAGGGAGTGCCTCTGATTTTCGGCCTTGCTGAAGTGCTGATTAGGTCTGGCTGCATCAGAATTTTAGCTGTTGATGTGTTGGGGAAGCTTTTTTGAAAGTGCGCAACTTCTTGCGCACTTGTTCCGCATATTTGGCTCGATAAATCGCTGCAGCCCAAGTAGATCGCGGCCTGCAGCCAAGTGCGCAACTTCTTGCACATCACTGCGCAACTTTTTGCGCACTTTTCCTTTGTTTTCTGAGGATTTATCCCAGCTTTTCCGAGGAAAACGCTCGCAAGCCCCGGTTCATAAGGCCCGAAAAAAGTTGGCATGTAATTTGGTGGCAAATGGCCGCCTCTTAGGTGATTTCACCTATGACTCATCCACTGATCCAGCAAGGAGCACCTCCCATGGCAACACCAGCGTACATGTCGGTTACCGGCGAAAAACAAGGCCTGATCACTGCCGGCGCCTTCACCGCCGACTCCGTTGGCAACACCTACCAGGAAGGCCACGAAGACCAGGTTATGGTTCAGGCTTTCACCCACGACGTGATCATCCCGCGTGACCCACAATCCGGTCAGCCAACCGGTCAGCGCGTGCACAAGCCAGTTGTGATTACCAAGGTTTACGACAAGGCTTCGCCTCTGCTGCAAGCGGCGCTGACCTCCGGCGAGCGCATGAGCGAAATCGTTATCCAGTGGTACCGCACTTCGGCGCAAGGCACCCAAGAGCACTACTACACCACCAAACTGGAAGACGCGATCATCGTCGCCAT
>NZ_QAIU01000183.1:0-2758 GCF_003061205.1 Pseudomonas sp. HMWF006 | reverse complement strand
GGATCGCCCCGGCATCGGCGCGGGCCGCCATGTTCTGCGGCAGGGAAAAAATCCCCCCGCCAATCATCGAACCCACTACCAAGGCGATCAACGCCCCCAGTCGCAGCTTTTGCGTCGGTTGCGACATTCCAGTCTCCCTCTTCCTGACAAAGGTTCTCGAAACCTGTTTATACCTGTGGCGAGGGGATTTATCCCCGATGGGTGGCGAAGCCGCCCCAAAACCTGAGAACTCGTTCTGCCTGATGCACCGCGCTGAATGGATCTGGGGCGGCTACGCCACCCATCGGGGATAAATCCCCTCGCCACAAGGTGTGTCTATTTCTGGGTATTAACTAAACGGATAAGCGTAAGTACGTTTATTGAATAACGCCAATTAACGCCTTTTATATATAGCCAACAACGCTAACGCATAACACGGTTAATCCGTTTTGTGCACCAATCCTGATTAATCGATTCTGTATTGAAAACAGATGCCAAAAATTTGCCAAAAGCTGAAAAGCAACTAGCGTGATAATTCGAAAGTAATAGGAGAAATTCCCAACCACATCTGCCGAAAGCCTCTGGAACAGGGCTCTTCAGGCAGCAGCTTTATGCCACCAGTCTTTTCATAAGTCATTCATTAACAATGGAATGTGACCATGAACTGATCCAAGTCAGCTGTTTGTACAGATAACAGCACTACGCTGTGAACTCTTCTCTCCTGCAATGGAGTTATGCAATGTCTGAAGCTCCCGGAAAACTACGACTCGGTGCACTCGTTGCATTGGTAGTCGGTTCAATGATCGGTGGCGGGATATTTTCGTTACCACAAAACATGGCCGCCAGCGCCGACGTCGGCGCGGTCCTGATCGGATGGGCCATCACCGCAGTCGGCATGCTCACCCTCGCTTTTGTCTTTCAGACCCTCGCCAATCGCAAACCTGACCTGGACGGCGGCGTCTACGCCTACGCCAAGGCCGGATTTGGCGATTACATGGGTTTCTCGTCCGCCTGGGGTTACTGGATCAGTGCCTGGCTGGGCAACGTCGGTTACTTTGTTCTGCTGTTCAGCACCCTCGGGTATTTCTTTCCGGTCTTCGGCGAGGGCAACACCGTTGCTGCGGTGATCGGCGCCTCGGTGCTGCTGTGGGCTGTGCACTTTCTGGTGTTGCGCGGGATCAAGGAGGCGGCGTTCATCAACCTGGTGACCACCGTCGCCAAAGTCGTGCCGCTGCTGCTGTTCGTCCTGATCGCGGTCTTCGCGTTCAAACTGGACATCTTCACCGCTGACATCTGGGGCCTGAAAAACCCCGACCTGGGCAGCGTGATGAACCAGGTGCGCAACATGATGCTGGTCACCGTGTGGGTGTTCATCGGCATCGAGGGCGCGAGCATCTTCTCGGCGCGTGCGGAAAAACGCTCCGACGTGGGTAAGGCCACTGTAATCGGCTTCATCACCGTGCTGCTGTTCCTGGTGCTGGTGAACGTGCTGTCGCTGGGCATCATGACTCAGCCAGAACTGGCCAAGTTGCAGAACCCGTCGATGGCCGCCGTGCTCGAGCACGTGGTCGGTCACTGGGGCGCGGTGCTGATCAGCGTCGGGCTGATCATCTCGCTGCTGGGGGCGCTGCTGTCGTGGGTGCTGCTGTGCGCGGAGATCATGTTCGCCGCCGCCAAAGACCACACCATGCCGGAGTTCCTGCGTAAGGAAAACGCTAACCACGTACCGGTCAACGCCCTGTGGCTGACCAATGCGATGGTGCAGATTTTCCTGATCATCACTCTGTTCTCGGCCAGCACTTACCTGTCGCTGATCTACCTCGCCACCTCGATGATTCTGGTGCCGTACCTGTGGTCGGCGGCCTACGCCCTGCTGATCGCGGTGCGTGGCGAAACCTACGAAGGCTTCGCGGCCGAGCGGCGCAAGGACCTGATCATCGGCGGCATCGCCCTGATCTACGCGGTCTGGCTGCTGTACGCCGGCGGCGTCAAGTACCTGCTGCTCTCGGCCCTGCTGTATGCCCCCGGCGCGATCCTGTTCGCCAAGGCCAAGCTCGAACTCAAACAAGCGGTTTTCACCAACGTCGAGAAGCTGATTTTCGCCGCGGTGGTCGTCGGTGCCCTGGTGGCTGCCTACGGTCTCTACGACGGCTTCCTGACTCTGTAATTGCCCAAAATTTTATCTCTGGAGGATCACTGCAATGACCACGGAAAAAGTTAAGTACGGCGTCCATTCCGAAGCCGGCAAACTGCGCAAAGTCATGGTTTGCTCCCCAGGTCTGGCCCACCAGCGGCTGACCCCGAACAACTGCGATGAACTGCTGTTCGACGACGTGCTGTGGGTCGCCCAGGCCAAGCGCGACCACTTCGACTTCGTGACCAAGATGCGTGAACGCGGGATCGACGTGCTGGAAATGCACAACCTGCTGACCGACATCGTCGCCATCCCTGAAGCGCTGGACTGGATTCTCGACCGCAAGGTCACCGCCGACTCGGTGGGCCTGGGCCTGATCAGCGAAGTCAAATCCTGGCTGAAAAGCCTTGAGCCACGGCACATCGCCGAGTTCCTGATCGGTGGCGTGTCGGCCGATGATCTGCCAGACAGCTTCGGTGGCAAGACCATCCAGATGTTCCGCGACTTCCTCGGCCACTCCAGCTTCATTCTGCCGCCGCTGCCGAACACCCAGTTCACCCGCGACACCACCTGCTGGATCTACGGCGGCGTGACGCTGAACCCGATGTATTGGCCGGCGCGCCGTCAGGAAACCCTGCTGGCCAC
>NZ_QAIU01000182.1:8483-11881 GCF_003061205.1 Pseudomonas sp. HMWF006 | reverse complement strand
GCTCAAGACGGATCAGGCAATCAAGGATTACGACCTGACCGGTTACACCCTCAAGGCCAGTTCCGGCGCCGGCATGATTGCCGAGCTGACCCGTGCCGAGAAGAAGAACGAGTCGATTGCGGTTACCGGTTGGGTGCCGCACTGGATGTTCGCCAAGTGGAAACTGCGCTTCCTCGACGACCCGAAAGGCGTGTACGGCGCGGCTGAAACCGTGAACAGCATCGGCAGCAAGGAACTCGCCACCAAAGCTCCGGAAGTGGCCAAGTTCCTGAAAAACTTCCAGTGGGCGTCGAAAGACGAGATCGGCGAAGTGATGCTGGCAATTCAGGACGGTGCCAAACCTGAAGCAGCGGCCAAGGATTGGGTCGCCAAGCACCCGGATCGCGTGGCTGACTGGACCAAATAAAAGCTTCGCCGCCTAACCCTGTGGGAGCGAGCTTGCTCGCGAATGCGTTCTGTCAGTTGATGCAAATATCGACTGATCTGACGCCTTCGCGAGCAAGCTCGCTCCCACAGTTGTTTTGCGTGTACCGGAAATTGGCAAAAGTGTCATGGCGTTCTACTACTAAGGTCGTCTGTTACCGCGCTCGCAGCCGCATACATTAGCTATGTTCCAACAATAATTTGTGCTGCGAGGATAAAAACAATGAACGACAGCATTTACCTCTCGATTCAAAACAGTCCCCGATTCAAGGAGCTGGTGCGAAAAAGGGAAAAGTTCGCCTGGATACTCTCGGCGATCATGCTCGGGCTTTACTCTGGCTTCATCCTGTTGATCGCTTACGGGCCGCATGTTCTGGGCGCGAAACTCAGTCCGGAATCCTCGATTACCTGGGGAATTCCAATCGGTGTCGGACTCATTCTTTCTGCATTCATCCTCACCGCTATCTACGTGCGCCGCGCCAATGGCGAGTTCGACGACCTGAACAATGCGATTCTCAAGGAGGCTCAGCAATGATCCGGCGTCTACTGGCTCTTTTGAGCATCGCAGCCTTCGCTCCGGCCGTATGGTCTGCCGATGCCTTGACCGGCGAAGTTCACAAACAACCGCTCAACGTTTCGGCAATCGCCATGTTCGTGGTGTTCGTCGGGGCAACGCTGTGCATCACCTACTGGGCTTCCAAGCGCAACAAGTCGGCGGCTGACTACTATGCTGCTGGCGGCAAGATCACCGGTTTCCAGAACGGTCTGGCGATTGCCGGTGACTATATGTCGGCGGCATCCTTCCTGGGGATTTCCGCGCTGGTGTTCACCTCCGGCTACGATGGCCTGATCTACTCGATCGGCTTTCTGGTGGGCTGGCCGATCATTCTGTTCCTGATCGCCGAGCGCCTGCGTAACCTGGGCAAATACACCTTTGCCGACGTGGCGTCCTATCGCCTCGGGCAAACCCAGATCCGTACGCTGTCCGCTTGCGGTTCGCTGGTGGTGGTGGCGTTCTACCTGATCGCGCAAATGGTCGGTGCCGGCAAGTTGATCCAGCTGTTGTTCGGTCTGGACTACCACGTTGCGGTGATTCTGGTCGGTGTGCTGATGTGCATGTACGTGCTGTTCGGCGGCATGCTGGCGACCACTTGGGTGCAGATCATCAAGGCTGTGCTGTTGCTGTCCGGGGCCTCGTTCATGGCACTGATGGTAATGAAGCACGTAGGCTTCGACTTCAACACGCTGTTCTCCGAAGCGATCAAGGTTCACGCCAAAGGCGAAGCGATCATGAGCCCGGGCGGTCTGGTCAAGGATCCGATTTCGGCCTTCTCGCTGGGTCTGGCGCTGATGTTCGGTACGGCTGGTCTGCCACACATTCTGATGCGCTTCTTCACCGTGAGTGATGCAAAAGAAGCCCGCAAGAGCGTGCTCTACGCAACTGGTTTCATTGGCTACTTCTACATCCTGACTTTCATCATCGGCTTCGGCGCGATCCTGCTGGTCAGCACTAACCCGGCCTTCAAAGATGCTGCTGGCGCGCTGTTGGGCGGCAACAACATGGCGGCGGTGCACCTGGCCAACGCGGTCGGCGGCAGTATCTTCCTCGGCTTTATCTCGGCGGTGGCGTTCGCGACCATTCTGGCGGTTGTGGCAGGTCTGACTCTGGCCGGTGCTTCGGCTGTGTCTCACGACCTGTATGCCAGTGTGATCAAAAAGGGCAAGGCGAACGAGAAGGACGAGATTCGTGTCTCGAAGATCACCACCATTGCCTTGGCGTTGCTGGCGATTGGCTTGGGCATCCTGTTCGAAAGCCAGAACATTGCGTTCATGGTTGGCCTGGCGTTCTCGATCGCGGCGAGCTGTAACTTCCCGGTGCTGTTGCTTTCGATGTACTGGAAGAAGCTGACCACTCGTGGTGCGATGATTGGCGGCTGGCTGGGTCTGGTGAGTGCGGTTGGCTTGATGATCCTTGGCCCGACCATCTGGGTGCAGATTCTGCATCACGAGAAGGCGATTTTCCCTTACGAGTATCCGGCGCTGTTTTCGATGATCATTGCCTTTGTCGGGATCTGGTTCTTCTCGATTACTGACAAGTCGGCGGCTGCGGATAACGAGCGTGCGCTGTTCTTCCCGCAGTTTGTGCGTTCGCAGACTGGGTTGGGGGCGAGTGGGGCGGTTTCGCATTGATGGTTTGATGGTTTTGTAATGTTGTGCTGAATGCCCCGGTTGAGAGATCGGGGCATTTTTTGTGGGCGGTTATCGGCTCGAGCTGTGTACATATCCGTTGCTGCGGTAACGGCGGATTAGGGTTTCGCCCTTACGGCGACTCACTTTTTTTCAAACGCCAAAAAAAGTAAGCAAAAAACGCTTGCTCCTACGTACGGCCCGCTCGCTGGGGCTCGGGGTTCCTTCGCTCTGGGACCGATCCGGGCGCAGCGCCTACGGTTTGCTTCGCTGCACCTCCTCTCGCTGTGTTTGGCTTCGCCAAACGGTCGCTGCGCTCCCACCCCCGGATCAATCCCTCCACTCAGCCTTCCGATGTCGCCTTACAGATCAAGATCAAAAGCAGGCGAGCTGACACTCGGCCTATTGAGTGGTGAAGAGCGGGTGTTTGGCTTTGGATTTGTGTTGGAGCTGCCCCCCACCCCAGCCCTCTCCCGGAGGGAGAGGGAGCCGATTTTTGGGCTTGTCAAAATCTGAGTTCGACTCGGTATTTCACATTGAAGTAGCTCTCCCAAACACCTCGGTCAGTCTCCTTTTCCTCATGGGAGGGGGCTGATTTGTTTGCTTTTTAGAGCCTGAGTTCAACGCGGTATCGCACGTCGGCGCAGCTCCCCCAAACACCACGGTCAGTCCCCTCTCCCTCCGGGAGAGGGCCAGGGTGAGGGGCTCTTGATCCGGCTTTTGATCTGGCTTTGGCTTTTGATCTTTTGCCCCATCGGCAGGTCGAGCGAAGGTGTTCATCCGGGGGT
>NZ_QAIU01000182.1:0-8473 GCF_003061205.1 Pseudomonas sp. HMWF006 | reverse complement strand
GCGATGCCCCCGGATGGACACCGTAGCGAGGGAACACTGAGCCTCAGCGAGGTGCCGTACGCCGGGGCAAAGCCTTTTGGGTTATTTTTTTCGCTGGGCCGGCATTCCGGCGTTTGGAAAAAGTGACTCGCTGTAAGAGCGAAACCGCCAGCGGCAACACCCGCAGAAACGGATATGCCCCCTAACCACAGTCAAAGTCGGCCCGCAGGCCGCTGAGACCAAACAAACAAAAACGGCCCCTATATAAATAGAGGCCGTTCCCGGTACAACTTCAAGACGTTATCGCAAGACAAGCCTTATTTGCGGTCTTCCAGCTTGGTAATGTCACGCGACTCGTAGCCGGTGTACAGCTGGCGCGGACGGCCAATCTTGTACGGGCTGGAGAGCATTTCTTTCCAGTGGGAGATCCAGCCGACAGTACGTGCCAGTGCAAAGATCACGGTGAACATGCTGGTCGGAATGCCGATCGCCTTGAGGATGATCCCCGAGTAGAAGTCGACGTTCGGATACAGCGAGCGCTCGATGAAGTACGGGTCGGTCAGCGCGATCTCTTCCAGGCGCATGGCCAGTTCGAGTTGCGGATCGTTGTTGATGCCCAGTTCCTTCAGTACTTCGTCGCAGGTCTGCTTCATTACAGTCGCGCGAGGGTCGCGGTTCTTGTAAACGCGGTGACCGAAGCCCATCAGCTTGAACGGATCGTTCTTGTCCTTGGCCTTGGCGATGAACTTGTCGATGTTGGACACATCACCAATTTCGTCGAGCATGGTCAATACGGCTTCGTTCGCACCGCCGTGGGCAGGGCCCCACAGTGCGGCGATACCGGCGGCGATACAGGCGAACGGGTTGGCACCCGAGGAGCCGGCCAGACGCACGGTGGAAGTCGAGGCGTTCTGCTCGTGGTCGGCGTGCAGGATGAAGATCCGGTCCATGGCCTTGGCGAGCACCGGGCTGATCGGTTTGATCTCGCACGGGGTGTTGAACATCATGTGCAGGAAGTTTTCCGCGTACGTCAGGTCGTTGCGCGGGTACATCATGGGTTGACCCATGGAGTACTTGTAAACCATCGCTGCCAGGGTCGGCATCTTGGCAACCAGACGGATCGCGGAGATTTCGCGATGCTGCGGGTTATTGATGTCCAGGGAGTCGTGGTAGAAGGCCGAGAGGGCGCCGACTACACCGCACATGACGGCCATCGGGTGGGCGTCGCGACGGAAACCGTTGAAGAAGGTTTTCAACTGCTCGTGAACCATGGTGTGGTTTTTCACGGTGCTGACGAACTGGGCCTTCTGTTCTGCGGTTGGCAGTTCGCCATTGAGCAGCAGGTAGCAGGTTTCCAGGTAGTCCGACTTTTCAGCCAGTTGTTCGATCGGGTAGCCGCGGTGCAACAGAATGCCGTTGTCGCCGTCGATATAGGTGATCTTCGACTCGCACGAGGCGGTCGACATGAAGCCTGGGTCGAAAGTGAAGCGGCCCGTGGCCGTCAGGCCCCGAACATCGATTACATCGGGACCAACGGTGCCGGTTAAAATGGGCAGCTCGACGGGGGCTGCGCCCTCGATGATCAACTGCGCTTTTTTGTCAGCCATGTGGCCTCCTATTTATGCTTGAACCATCAGACAGACCCCCCACGCAGGGCCCGCACCACTATAGTGAGATAAATTCGAATGTCAATTTGCCTAAAGTCTTGCTCCAGAAGGCTTTAAGCGTACTTTTTCCTCGAAATTGACTGCCATTTACGCCTTTTATACGACTTGTGCAATCAGCTATTTGGGGTAGGTGATTGCGTTGTCATTAGTAGCCTAACTGTCTATACTCGGCCACCGACCGCCAAGGGCTTTTGGGCCTGCTTTATTGGGGGTCGCATCCCTGGGTGGTGGTTACCTGACCAGTGCACTCCCCAACAACTTTGCCCTGATTGTTAGGGGCTCTTCAGTGTGAAAAAAAAGCCGTGAAAAGCCAACGACCTGTAAACCTAGACCTAAGGACCATCAAACTCCCCATCACCGGCGTTACGTCGTTTCTTCACCGTGTTTCCGGCATCATCCTCTTCCTGGGCCTCGGCTTCATGCTTTATGCATTGGGCAAATCCCTGGGTTCCGAGGAAGGTTTTGCCGAAGTGAAGGCATGCTTGACCAGCCCGCTGGCCAAGTTCGTAGCATGGGGCCTCCTGTCCGCTCTGCTGTATCACCTGGTAGCCGGTGTGCGCCACTTGATCATGGATATGGGCATCGGTGAGACGCTGGAAGGCGGCCGCCTGGGCTCGAAAATCATCATCGCCATTTCCGTGGTGCTGATCGTTCTGGCAGGAGTTTGGATATGGTAACCAGCGTTACGAACCTTTCGCGTTCGGGCCTCTATGACTGGATGGCGCAACGTGTGTCTGCGGTTGTTCTCGCGGCTTATTTCATTTTCCTGATCGGATACCTTGCAGCGAATCCGGGCATTGGCTACGACCAGTGGCACGGCCTGTTCGCTCACAACGGGATGCGTATCTTCAGTCTGCTGGCCCTCGTTGCCCTGGGCGCTCACGCCTGGGTCGGCATGTGGACCATCGCGACCGACTACCTGACGCCAATGGCGCTGGGCAAGTCCGCGACCGCAGTACGTTTCCTTTTCCAGGCAGTTTGCGGCATCGCGATGTTCGCTTACTTCGTCTGGGGTGTGCAGATTCTCTGGGGTATCTGATTCATGGCTAACATTCCAACGATTTCTTTCGACGCCATCATTATTGGTGGTGGCGGTGCCGGCATGCGCGCTGCGCTGCAACTGGCACAGGGTGGTCACAAGACTGCCGTGATCACCAAGGTTTTCCCGACCCGTTCGCACACTGTGTCCGCCCAGGGCGGCATCACCTGCGCCATCGCGTCGGCTGACCCGAACGATGACTGGCGCTGGCACATGTACGATACCGTCAAGGGATCCGACTACATCGGTGACCAGGACGCTATCGAATACATGTGTCAGGAAGGCCCGGCCGCGGTTTTCGAGCTGGACCACATGGGTCTGCCGTTCTCGCGTACCGAGCAAGGCCGTATCTACCAGCGTCCGTTCGGTGGTCAGTCCAAGGACTACGGTAAAGGTGGCCAGGCTGCCCGTACTTGCGCAGCCTCCGACCGTACCGGTCACGCGCTGCTGCACACCCTTTATCAGGGCAACCTGAAAGCCGGTACCACGTTCCTGAACGAGTACTACGCTGTCGACCTGGTGAAAAACCAGGAAGGCGAATTCGTCGGTGTGATCGCGATCTGCATCGAAACCGGCGAAACCACCTACATCCGCGCCAAGGCCACCGTACTGGCTACCGGCGGTGCAGGTCGTATCTACGCTTCCACCACCAACGCCCTGATCAACACCGGTGACGGCGTCGGCATGGCACTGCGTGCTGGCGTGCCGGTACAAGACATCGAAATGTGGCAGTTCCACCCGACCGGCATCGCCGGCGCCGGTGTACTGGTGACCGAAGGTTGCCGTGGTGAAGGTGGTTACCTGATCAACAAGCACGGCGAGCGTTTCATGGAGCGTTATGCTCCGAACGCGAAAGACCTTGCTGGTCGTGACGTGGTTGCTCGTTCGATGGTTAAAGAAATCATCGCCGGCAACGGTTGCGGTCCGAATGGCGACCACGTAATGCTCAAGCTCGACCACCTGGGCGAGGAAGTGCTGCACAGCCGTCTGCCAGGCATCTGCGAATTGTCGAAGACGTTTGCACACGTTGACCCGGTGGTTGCGCCGGTTCCGGTTGTTCCGACTTGCCACTATATGATGGGCGGCGTTGCCACCAACATTCACGGCCAGGCGATCACCCAGGACGCTGAAGGCGTGGACCAGATCATTCCTGGTCTGTTCGCGGTAGGTGAAGTGGCTTGCGTATCGGTTCACGGTGCCAACCGTCTGGGCGGCAACTCGCTGCTCGACCTGGTGGTATTCGGCCGCGCTGCCGGCCTGCACCTGGAAAAGGCGCTGACCGACGGCATCGAATACGACGACGCTACCGAAGCCGATATCGAAGCAGCCCTGTCGCGTCTGAACGCGCTGAACAGCCGTACCGATGGCGAAGACGTCGCCACCCTGCGTCGCGAGCTGCAAAGCTGCATGCAGAACTACTTCGGTGTATTCCGTACCGGCGAATACATGCAGAAGGGTATCGCTCAGCTGGCCGATCTGCGCAAGCGTATCGCCAACGTGAAGATCAACGATAAGTCGCAGGCGTTCAACACTGCACGTATCGAAGCGCTGGAACTGCAAAACCTGCTGGAAGTTGCTGAAGCTACCGCCATCGCGGCCGAAGTACGTAAAGAGTCCCGCGGCGCTCACGCCCGTGAAGACTTTGAAGACCGTGACGACGAAAACTGGCTGTGCCACACCCTGTACTTCCCGGGTGACAAGCGCGTCACCAAGCGTGCCGTTAACTTCTCGCCGAAGACTGTTCCGACTTTCGAACCTAAAGTCCGGACTTATTAAGGGTGACCGCCATGTTGCAAGTCAGTGTTTATCGTTACAACCCTGATCAGGACGCTGCGCCGTTCATGCAGGAATTCCAGGTCGATACCGGTGGTAAAGACCTGATGGTGCTGGACGTGCTGGCCCTGATCAAGGAGCAGGACGAGGGTTTCTCCTATCGTCGCTCTTGCCGTGAAGGTGTCTGCGGCTCCGACGGCATGAACATCAACGGCAAAAACGGTCTGGCGTGCATCACGCCGCTGTCCGCTGTCGTAAAAGGCAACAAGCTGATCGTTCGTCCGCTGCCAGGTTTGCCGGTTATTCGTGACCTGGTCGTCGATATGAGCATCTTCTACAAGCAATACGAGAAGGTGAAGCCTTACCTGCAGAACGACACGCCGGCTCCGGCCATCGAGCGTCTGCAGTCCCCTGAAGAGCGTGAAAAGCTCGACGGTCTGTACGAGTGCATCCTGTGCGCTTGCTGCTCGACCTCGTGCCCGTCCTTCTGGTGGAACCCGGACAAGTTCCTGGGTCCAGCTGCGCTGCTGCAAGCCTACCGCTTCCTGGCAGACAGCCGTGACACCAAGACCAACGAGCGTCTGGCTTCGCTCGATGACCCGTTCAGCGTTTTCCGCTGCCGGGGCATCATGAACTGCGTCAACGTATGTCCGAAAGGCCTGAACCCGACTAAGGCCATCGGTCACATCCGTAACATGTTGCTCTCGAGCGGCGTGTGATTCAGCTGCTGTAACCGTAGAACCGCTGTACCGAAGAGGCTGTGGCGCGGGCTTCAACCCGCGTCATGGCTATAACCAGAGCCGTAGTCACAAGCTGCAGCTCTTATTTTGAAGAAATGAGACAAGCAGGGGCATCCGGGCTGGTACCCGGACTATCAGCGTGATCCTAAGTGGCTTGTTTTGGTCGCTGCATTCGGACTTCTGCAAGTTTGCTCGGTGTCGACGCCGATGGTGTTCCCCTAACCGAGGGTGACCAAGCATGCAAGAAAGCGTGATGCAGCGCATGTGGAACAGCGCCTACCTTTCAGGTGGAAACGCTGCCTATGTGGAAGAGCTTTATGAGCTCTACCTGCACGACCCTAACGCTGTGCCAGAAGAGTGGCGCACCTACTTTCAGAAGTTGCCTGCCGACGGCAACTCTGCCACTGATGTTTCGCACTCCACAATTCGCGATCATTTCGTGCTGCTGGCAAAGAACCAGCGCCGCGCCCAACCGGTTTCCGCCGGCAGCGTGAGCAGTGAGCACGAGAAGAAGCAAGTTGAAGTGCTGCGATTGATCCAGGCCTACCGTATGCGTGGCCACCAGGCAGCCCAGCTTGACCCGCTGGGACTGTGGCAGCGTCCTGCACCTGCAGACCTGTCGATCAATCATTACGGCTTGACCAATGCCGATCTTGATACGACCTTCCGTGCCGGCGACCTGTTCATCGGCAAAGAGGAAGCGAGCCTACGCGAAATTCACGAAGCGTTGCAGCAGACATATTGCCGCACCATCGGCGCTGAATTTACGCATATCACCGATTCCGAGCAGCGCCAGTGGTTCCAGCAGCGTCTGGAAAGCGTGCGTGGTCGTCCGACGTACTCCGCCGACATCAAGAGCCACCTGCTTGAGCGCGTGACCGCCGGTGAAGGCCTGGAGAAATACCTGGGTACCAAATACCCGGGCACCAAGCGTTTCGGTCTGGAAGGCGGCGAAAGCCTGATTCCGATGCTCGACGAACTGATCCAGCGTTCCGGTTCCTACGGCACCAAGGAAGTCGTCATCGGCATGGCTCACCGTGGCCGTCTGAACGTACTGGTCAACACCTTCGGCAAGAACCCGCGCGAGCTGTTCGACGAGTTCGAAGGCAAGAAGAAGGTCGAGCTGGGTTCCGGTGACGTTAAATACCACCAGGGCTTCTCGTCCAACGTGATGACCGCCGGCGGTGAAGTTCACCTGGCCATGGCGTTCAACCCGTCCCACCTGGAAATCGTTTCTCCGGTGGTTGAAGGTTCGGTTCGTGCCCGTCAGGATCGTCGTAACGACGCTACCGGTGAGAAGGTGCTGCCGATCTCCATCCACGGTGACGCTGCGTTCGCAGGTCAGGGCGTGGTCATGGAAACCTTCCAGATGTCGCAGACCCGCGGTTTCAAGACCGGCGGTACCGTGCACATCGTGATCAACAACCAGGTTGGTTTCACCATCAGCAACCCGCTGGACTCGCGTTCCACCGAGTACGCCACCGACGTTGCGAAGATGATCCAGGCGCCGATTCTCCATGTGAATGGCGATGATCCGGAAGCCGTGTTGTTCGTGACCCAGCTGGCCATCGACTACCGCATGCAGTTCAAGCGTGACGTGGTGATCGACCTGGTCTGCTACCGTCGTCGCGGCCACAACGAGGCCGACGAGCCAAGCGGCACCCAGCCGCTGATGTACCAGCAGATCACCAAGCAGCGCACCACCCGTGAGCTGTACGCTGATCGCCTGACCCAGGCCGGTGTGCTGGACGCTGATCGCGTTCAGGCCAAGGTCGACGAGTACCGCAACGCGCTGGACAACGGTCTGCACGTGGTGAAGTCGCTGGTCAAAGAGCCGAACAAAGAGCTGTTCGTGGACTGGCGTCCGTATCTGGGCCATGCCTGGACTGCGCGTCACGACACGCGCTTCGATCTGAAGACCCTGCAAGAACTGTCCGCCAAGCTGCTGGAGATTCCTGAAGGCTTCGTGGTTCAGCGTCAGGTCGCGAAGATCTACGAAGACCGTCAGAAGATGCAAGCCGGCGGCCTGCCGATCAACTGGGGTTACGCCGAAACCATGGCGTACGCGACCCTGGCGTTCGAAGGTCACCCGATTCGCATGACCGGTCAGGACATCGGCCGCGGTACGTTCTCGCACCGTCACGCTGTGTTGCACAACCAGAAAGACGCGGGCACCTACATTCCGCTGCAGAACCTGTACGACGGTCAGCCACGTTTTGACCTGTACGACTCGTTCCTGTCGGAAGAAGCGGTACTTGCATTCGAATACGGTTACTCGACCACCACGCCGAACGCGCTGGTGATCTGGGAAGCCCAGTTCGGCGACTTCGCCAACGGTGCACAGGTTGTCATCGACCAGTTCATCACCAGCGGCGAGCACAAGTGGGGCCGTCTCTGCGGTCTGACCATGCTGTTGCCACACGGTTACGAAGGTCAGGGTCCTGAGCACAGCTCGGCACGTCTTGAGCGTTACCTGCAGCTGTGCGCCGAGCACAACATTCAGGTGTGCATGCCGACTACCCCGGCGCAGATCTACCACTTGCTGCGTCGTCAGGTGATTCGCCCGCTGCGCAAACCATTGGTTGTTCTGACACCTAAGTCGCTGCTGCGCCACAAACTGGCCATCTCGACCCTGGAAGATCTGGCTGAAGGTTCGTTCCAGACCGTTATCCCGGAAATCGATGCCCTGGATCCGAAAAAGGTCGAGCGCGTTGTTCTGTGTAGCGGCAAGGTCTACTACGACCTGCTGGAAAAACGCCGTGCCGAAGGCCGTGAAGATATCGCCATCGTGCGTATCGAGCAGCTGTATCCATTCCCTGAGGACGACTTGAAAGAAGTCCTGGCGCCGTACACCAACGTCAAAAATGCCGTTTGGTGTCAGGAAGAGCCGATGAACCAGGGTGCCTGGTACTGCAGCCAGCATCACTTGCGCCGTAGCATCAGCAACCTCGACAAGTCTCTCGTACTTGAGTACGCGGGCCGTGAGGCTTCTGCTGCCCCAGCCTGTGGTTACGCTTCGATGCACGCCGAGCAGCAGGAAAAACTGCTGCAAGACGCGTTTACCGTTTAACGCCTTCGCGCACCTGAAACCGAATTTAAGGAACTACAGATAATGGCTATCGAGATCAAAGCCCCCACTTTCCCGGAATCGGTTGCCGATGGCACCGTTGCCACCTGGCACAAGCAACCGGGCGACGCCGTCAAGCGCGACGAACTGATCGTCGACATCGAAACTGACAAAGTCGTACTGGAAGTTCTGGCTACTGCTGATGGCG
>NZ_QAIU01000181.1:0-1222 GCF_003061205.1 Pseudomonas sp. HMWF006 | reverse complement strand
TAGGCCACCAGTTTGCCGTAGAGCACCGCGCTGTAATCGAGACACGCGAGGTTCGGGCGGATCGGCGCCGGTTGGCCGCTGCGCCAGTAGTGGCCGACGAACAGCAACGGCTCGTCGACGCCGTAGCGCAGCAGGTTGTTTTTTTCGCTGGAGCTCAGCGGCTTCTGCGCCACCGGCTCTGGCAATGCATCCGGCTGGAAGACGATGTCGCCGTAGGTTTTCGGGTCGTCTTCCCAGAATTTGGTGCGGAAGAACGAACGCACCAGACCGTCGCCGCTGGTCATGGTCAAGCCATCCGGCAGGCGCATGTCGGTGCCGCGCAGCAGGCGATCGAACACGGTGCAGGCGAAGCTGCCGGGCACGGCCGAGGCCTGGAGAAAGTGTTCATCAATGCGCGCATCGGCGAACAGCCCGCGTAACGGTTCGATCAGGCTGGCATCCCAACAGGCGTGCACCACGCGGAAGCGTCCGGCATCCACCACCAGCGGCAGCTCGTAGAACCAGTTGAGGAAGTCGTGCCAGTCCCCCGGATGGTCTTCGAACTGGCTCAGGGTTTCGTGCAGCAGGCGCGCATGGCGCGGTGTGTGTTCGCGGACGAACTGCTTGCCGCTGCCCGGTGGCGCCGGCGTGCTCCAGCCGAGCGCGTTGAATTCGTGGTTGCCCATGATGCACAAGGCCTGGCCGGCCTCGACCATGTCGTGGACGATGTGCAGTGCCTCGCGGATTCGCGGGCCACGATCAATGATGTCGCCGACGAACACGGCCATGCGCGATGGATGCCGCCAGACCCCGCCCTGCTTGTGGTAACCGAGACGGTCAAGCAGGTGTTCGAGGGTCAGGGCGCATCCGTGCACGTCACCAATCAGGTCATAACTGCGCGCGGGATCGAGCATCAGTCGCCTCCACCACCCAACTTGCTGCCCCAGCCGAGCTTGGTCCGGCAGACTTCGTAATAGTTGTGGTCGAGCGGGTGAATCAGCCGCAGCTTCTGGGCTTTCTTGCTGACGGTGATGGTGTCGCCCGGCGCGCAGGTGAAGTGGTTCTGCCCGTCGCAGGAGACCTGCGGATAGATCTGCATGTTTTTCGACACGACGATTTTCAGCTCACTGTTGCCATCGACCACAATTGGCCGGCTCGACAACATATGGGGGTACATCGGCACAATCACAATGGCGTCGAGCTTGGGATGCATGATCGGCCCGCCGGCGGACAGCGCGTAGGC
>NZ_QAIU01000180.1:0-6308 GCF_003061205.1 Pseudomonas sp. HMWF006 | reverse complement strand
ATCGACTCGGTGTTTCAGGTCGATGTATAGCGCAAGACACCTCGGTCGGCCCCCTCTCCCCCCGGAGAGGGGCGAATGGGGGATATTCGAGAGAAGCACCGACCTGAATGAATGTCGGTGAATCCATAATCGACTCAGTGTTTCAGGTCGATGTATAGCGCAAGACACCTCGGTCGGCTCCCTCTCCCCCAGGGAGAGGGCTGGGGTGAGGGGCTTTTGATCTTTAGTTGAATTCATCCCCAACCGGATACCGGCTGGCGTTCAAGCTCTCTTTGATCTTGCGCAAATGCGGCTGGAAATCCACCCCGCGCCGCAAGGTCATGCCGGTCGCCAGCACATCCAGCACGGTCAACTGAATGATCCGCGAGGTCATCGGCATATAGATGTCGGTGTCTTCCGGCAGTGGAATGTTCAGGCTCAGGGTGCTGGCCTTGGCCAACGGCGAATTCTCCGCCGTCAGACCCAGCACCGAAGCACCGTTCTCCCGAGCAATGCGCGCCACTTCCACCAGCTCGCGGGTGCGCCCGGTGTAGGAAATGATCACGAACAACTCACCGGTGTGCGCCACCGAAGCAATCATCCGCTGCATCAGCACATCGGCATGCGCGGTGACCGCCAGGTTGAAGCGGAAGAACTTGTGCTGCGCATCCAGCGCCACCGGTGCCGAAGCGCCGAGGCCGAAGAAGTGGATCTGCCGCGCCTGAATCAACAGGTCGACGGCGCGGCTGATCAGGTTCGGGTCCAACGCCTGGCAAGCGCTGTCCAGCGAGGCGATGGCACTGCCGAAAATCTTCTGCGTGTACGCCTCGGGATTGTCATCGGCTTCCACCGCACGGCTGACATACGCTGCGCCACTGGCCAGGCTCTGCGCCAGTTGCAGCTTGAGTTCAGGATAGCCGCTGACACCGAACGAACGGCAGAAACGGTTGACCGTCGGCTCGCTCACCGACGCCGCCTGGGCGAGGGCGGCGATGCTGAAGCGGGTGGCCTGCTGCGGGTTGAGCAGGATCACCTCGGCGACTTTGCGTTCGGCCTTGTTCAGCTCTTCAAGGCGACTCTGGATCTGTTCCAGTAAATTTCGCACGCGGTCCATATGAAATTCCTAATTCACCTGCGCAAAGGTGCGCCGGGCTATGCAAATTGGGCCTTTGATATGGCCCGTAACGGTGGCCTATCCTACTGATGGCTCCGACCGACCACCACTCGGAATCTGTATTTTGCGAAAATGTTGTGGTTATTACTACATTTTCCCTTGAGTGATGCCTTGAAAAAAGGTATTTGTAGCTTAACTTGATAAAAGAACAAACATCATGCCTTCGATTACGGTTGAACCGTGCACCTTTGCCTTGTTCGGCGCTCTTGGCGATCTGGCCCTGCGCAAGCTGTTTCCTGCCCTTTACCACCTCGATGGCGCTGACCTGTTGCACGAGGACACGCGGATCATCGCGCTGGCCCGTGAAGCCGGTAGCGAACAGCAGCACCTGGCGTTCATCGCCGCCGAATTGCGTCGGTATGTCGGCAAAGAGCTGGACGAAGCCGTGGCCGAGCGCTTTCTGGCGCGCCTGACTTATCTGCACGTCGACTTCCTCAAGGCTGAAGACTATGTGGCGCTGGCCGAACTGGCCGGCAGCGCGCAACGCATGATTGCCTACTTCGCCACACCGGCGGCGGTGTACGGCGCGATCTGTGAGAACCTGGCGAAAGTCGGTCTGGCGGAAAATACTCGCGTGGTCCTGGAAAAGCCGATCGGCTCCGACCTTGAGTCCTCACGCAAAGTGAACGACGCCGTGGCGCAGTTTTTCCCGGAAAACCGCACCTACCGCATCGACCACTATCTGGGCAAAGAGACCGTCCAGAACCTGATCGCCCTGCGTTTCGCCAACAGCCTGTTCGAAACCCAGTGGAACCAGAATTACATCTCCCACGTGGAAATCACCGTGGCCGAGAAGGTCGGCATCGAAGGCCGTTGGGGCTACTTCGACAAGGCCGGCCAACTGCGCGACATGATCCAGAACCACCTGTTGCAGCTGCTGTGCCTGATCGCCATGGACCCGCCGGCCGACCTGTCGGCTGACAGCATCCGTGACGAAAAGGTAAAAGTGCTCAAGGCCCTGGCGCCGATCAGTCCGGAAGGCCTGACCACTCAGGTGGTGCGCGGCCAATACATCGCCGGCCACAGCGAAGGCAAGTCCGTACCGGGCTATCTGGAAGAACCGAATTCCAACACCCAGAGCGACACCGAAACCTTCGTCGCTTTGCGTGCCGACATCCGCAACTGGCGCTGGGCCGGCGTGCCGTTCTACCTGCGGACCGGCAAGCGCATGCCGCAGAAGTTGTCGCAGATCGTCATCCACTTCAAGGAACCGTCGCACTACATTTTCGCGCCGGAACAACGCCTGCAGATCAGCAACAAACTGATCATCCGTCTGCAACCGGACGAAGGCATTTCCCTGCGCGTGATGACCAAAGAGCAGGGCCTCGACAAAGGCATGCAACTGCGCAGCGGCCCGCTGCAACTGAATTTCTCCGACACCTGGCGCAGTGCGCGGATCCCCGACGCCTACGAGCGGTTGTTGCTGGAAGTGATGAACGGCAATCAGAACCTGTTTGTCCGTAAAGATGAAATCGAAGCCGCGTGGAAGTGGTGTGACCAGTTGATCGCCGGCTGGAAAAAGTCCGGTGACGCGCCCAAGCCGTATGCGGCCGGGTCGTGGGGGCCGATGAGCTCGATTGCACTGATCACGCGGGACGGGAGGTCGTGGTATGGCGATATCTGATGTGCAACTGCCTGCGGGCGTGAATGCCCACGAGTTCAAGAGCCCGGTGCTGTTGGCCGAAGGTCTGGCGCTGAATGTGGCCAAGCAATTGAGCGAGGCCATTGCTGCACGCGGCAACGCGGTGCTGGTGGTGTCCGGCGGTCGCAGCCCGGTGGCGTTCTTTCAGCACCTGGCCAAGCAGGCGCTGGACTGGTCGAAAGTCGTCGTGACCCTGGCCGATGAACGCTGGGTCCCGGTTGAGCACGCCGACAGCAATGCCGGTCTGCTCAAGCAGTACCTGCTCAAAGGCCCGGCGGCCAAGGCGCAGTTCCTCAGCCTCTACAGCGCTGCGGCGAACGTTGAGCAAGCTGCTGAACACGCCGATCGCCTGCTCGCCGAATTGCCACCGATTGACGTGCTGGTGCTGGGCATGGGCGATGACGGTCACACCGCGTCGCTGTTCCCCGACAGCCCGAACCTCGCCGAAGCGTTGCAGGCCGATGGCAGCCGTCGCTGCTGGCCGATGCTGGCGCCGACCGTGCCGCGTCAGCGCCTGACCATGAGTCGCGCGCTGCTGGCGTCGGCCAGGCACAAGATTCTGTCGATTTCCGGTCAGTCGAAGCTGACCACCCTGAATGCCGCACTGGCATCCGACGACGTCGCGGCCATGCCGGTGCGCGCGTTTCTGCAACCTACGTTAGAGATTTACTGGTGCCCATGAGCCAAGGAACAGCCGCTATGACAACCCCATCCCCGACCGTTTCCATGGCGGACAAAGTTGCCCTGATCGACAGCCTCTGCGCCAAGGCGCGGATTCTGCCGGTGATCACCATCGCCCGTGAGCAGGACGTACTGCCGCTGGCCGACGCCCTGGCCGCTGGTGGCCTGACGGCGCTGGAAGTGACCCTGCGTTCGCAGTTCGGTCTCAAGGCAATCCAGATCCTGCGCGAGCAACGCCCGGAGCTGGTAACCGGTGCCGGCACCGTGCTCGATCGCAACATGCTTGCGGCGGCTGAAGCGGCGGGTTCGCAATTCATCGTCACCCCGGGCATCACCCGTGATCTGCTCGAAGCCAGCGTCGACAGCCCGATTCCGCTGTTGCCGGGCATCAGCAACGCCTCCGGCATCATGGAAGGCTACGGTTTGGGTTATCGCCGCTTCAAGCTGTTCCCGGCGGAAGTCAGCGGCGGCGTGGCGGCGATCAAGGCGCTCGGCGGCCCGTTCGGCGAAGTTAAATTCTGCCCGACCGGCGGGGTTGGCCCGGCCAACATCAAGAGCTACATGGCGCTGAAAAACGTCATGTGCGTGGGCGGTAGCTGGATGCTCGATCCGGAGTGGATCAAGAACGGCGACTGGGCGCGCATTCAGGAATGCACCGCTGAAGCCCTTGCGCTGCTGGATTAACAGTTTTACCTGACACTTCGTTGTGTGTTCTACGGCTTTACGGTGCGCTTGGTCGGTGCACCGTTTTTTTTTGCCCGGCAAAAACCTGTTCCGGCCAGCGCTGCCACAATTGAAGTTACGCGGCGATACATAGTTACCGCACACAGGTTTTTCCACGGCGCTAATCTGCGTTCATCTTATGGATGAGAGAACGTGTCATGGACCCAGACTTCGCAATCCCCGTACCCTGTCCGGTGTATCAACTGGCCCCCGAGCAGATCGCCGGGCCGTTTTTCCGTAATCCAAAACTGCTGCGTCGCAATATCAGCGAAGGTGCGGATGGTTTGCCACTGTTGCTGCGCCTGACCATTGTCGATGCCATGACCGCAGAGCCAGTGGTTGGCGCGAGGGTGGATATCTGGCATTGCAACGCGCGGGGCGCGAACGCGGGCGGGTGTCCGGTCAATCAGGGCCTCGATGCCAGGACCGCAATCACCGGCGACGATGACACCTACCTGCGCGGCAGCCAGTTCTGCGATGCCCGGGGCAGGGTGCGCTTCACCACGATTTATCCAGATTCCCATGCCGGCCGGGCGCTGCATCTTCATGTGGCGGTGCGCATGGTTGTCGGCGACGAATATCCCGCCGAGCACGATGTCGCCTGGACCGGCGAGCTGCAGCTCCCGGAAATCATCTCGCGCCCGACACACCACGCCAAAGCCTGGGGCGGGCGCACTTCGATGCGGTTGAACAATGCTTCGGACAGTTTGCCACCCGGCATGGGCCGCGAAGCCTCGACCCTGTATGTATGGCCGATCGGCCGTGACTCCCACGAGGACGGTTACTTCGGGCACCTCACGATCGGCATCGACACCTTTGCGGTGTCGTCGCAGATCAAACCCGAGGATTTCGACAAATACACGCTTTAGCGCATCAGCGCAGTTCGTTCAGCGCGCGAGTCAGCCGTTGCATGTCGCCTGCGGTGGTGGTCAGTCCCGGCGTGATGCGAATGCACGGCCCGCAGGCGGCACCATTGCGGACCACGGTGAACAGGTTGAAGTCATTGAGCAGGCGGTCGGCCATGGCCTTCTGGTCAGCATGTCGGCTGAAGCGCAGCGCGGTGATGCCACAATAAAGCTGCGGATCGTCCGGTGTCATGACCTCGATACCCGGCAGATGACGCACCGCGCTGACCCACAGGTTGCGCAGGTAATTGAGGCGCGCGCCTTTTGCCGGTGCACCGCCGATGGAGCGGTGTTCTTCAAAGACCAGCGGCAAGCTCATCAGCGCCGGAATGTTCGGCGTGCTGTACGGCGTGCGGGCGCGGATGTCGCTGACCGGGTAGTGCATCTCGCCCATGTCCGGGTCGATGTCGGCCAGACGCTGCGGCGCGATATACATGAAGCCGAGTGTCAGCGGCGCGCCGATCCATTTGTGCAGGTTGTAGCCGGCGAAGGCGACGCCGAGGGCTTCGAGGTCGAACTCGATCTGGCCGAGGGCATGGGCACCATCAAGGATGATGTCGATGCCATGCTCTTTGGCCAGCGCCGCGATGGCCTGCACCGGCATCACCAGTCCCGTACGATGGGTGACATGGGTCAACGCCATCAGTTTGAGTTTCGGATGGCGGACGAAGGTTTCGCGATAGGTCTCCAGCAGGCTGTCGAAACTGGCCGGGTGCGAGTGCGCAATCTCGATGACGTCGACGCCGCGATGCTCGCCCAGCCAGCGCATCGCGCCTTTGACCGTGTCGTACTCGAGGTCGCAGATCAGCACCTGATCCCCCGGTTGCAGGCGGTTGTAGTTGCGGATCAGCGATTGCAGGCCTTCGGTGGCATTGCGGGTGAACGCCACACTCTGCGCGCGTACGCCGATCAACTCGGCCAGTTGCGCGCGAATGTCGAGGTGGTCGCGTTGTTCGAATTGCTGGCGCACGTACACCGAGTTGCTGGTGTTGATCAGCTCTATGTTGCGCTGATACTCCTCGATCACCGTGCGTGACATCCGTCCGAAGTAACCGTTTTCCAGGTTCACGGGGCCTGGTTGAACGTCGTAACGGTCGGCGAACGTCTGCCAGAAGGCTTCGTCACGGGCGCGGCGGGTGTTATCGGGCATGGTCGGCAAGCTCAGTAGAGGAGGGCGTTTCAGTGGCGCGGGGCGGGTTTGCCG